>DATEJC010000197.1:0-22557 GCA_035278345.1 Bradyrhizobium sp.
GGGGGAAGCGATCGCCGGGCGATCACGGCAGCCGACATGGCCAAGCTGTGCGGCTTGCCGCAGGAAGGCGGCGCCGACACCATCCACCGCTGGGAGGTCAAGGGACCGACCGTGCCAGTGGTCGAGCGGCTGCGCATCCTCGCCATGGCAAGCGACCGCTACCCGATCCTCGACAAGTTCAACGTGTTCGACCGCCACGACGTCGACGAAAAGGAACGCCCGGCGCGCCGAATTCCGCAACAAGCTGCGCGAGGAAGTGCGCGAGCGGCTGGATTGAAGCAGGCAAGCGCCGCTTCGCCTCGTGACTAGTCGCGCCAGCTCTGGCGCCAACGCGCACACTCTCTCGTCATCACGCATCACAACTTCAACACCCAAATTTGAATTCGAATTTGGGAATTTCTGCAATGCAGATAACGGCAATTGCCGGTCCCTTCGCGGCGCCTACATGCGCGACGTGAACCTCGGCGGGGTTTGTGCGCCGAGGATTCTTTAGTGGGACTGACAAAGCAGAAAGTAGAACAGGATGATTCGGACTTCGGAAAAGCTCGGCGCTAGCGCCGTGGCGTTGTTGGCATCTGCGTTTCTCGTGATGACGGCGCCGACCGCGCGAGCAGATGACTACTGCATTACAAATGGTGCGCAGGCCGCGCATGGTTGCGGATACCCGACCATGGAGGCGTGCCGGGCCGCAAGCGCCGGCATAGGTGGCATGTGCTCGCTCAGTGCCTCGTCCAGGAGCGCCAGCGACGCCATGGCTTATGTACCAAAGCAACCGCATGCGCGAGGCAAGCTACGGTCCGGGAAAGCAGCCACCCGGCAGTGAGCCTCCGCGGCTGATAACGGGCTCCAACGGCGCGGCCTCCGAGCCTGGTCCCGGAGGCCGCAGGCTTTTTGCCGAGCGCGACTGATGCAATCTTCGGGTCTGTCGCCTTCTTAACGCTTCGTTAAGCACAACAAATGGTTCGTGCTCCAATGTGCCGCCTTCGCGGCCGCCGGACGCGCGCGGTCACCGCATTTTAGTCAAAGGCCATCTAAGTCTCAGGCATGAATGTGCCGCCGATTGCGGCGCCTGGAATGTCGGGGACTTCGAAATGAAAAAGATCCTGTTTGCAGCAGTGGCGGCAGCCGTGCTGATCGTCACCACGCCGGCTCTCGCCGCCGATCTCGGCGCGCGCGGCTACAATTACAACAAGGCGCCGGCCTATGCCGCGCCGATCTGGACCTGGACCGGCTTCTATGTCGGCGCCCATCTCGGCGGCGCCTTCGGCAACGACAACAACTTCAATGGCCTTGCGCTCACCGATAATGATGCGCGCTTCATGGGCGGCGTGCAGGCCGGCGCCGACTGGCAGTTCTCCGGCAACTGGGTTGTCGGCGCGGAAGGGCAATACAGCTGGCTGAGCAGGAACAGCGCCACCGCGGT
The DNA here is from genome assembly GCA_035278345.1 of Bradyrhizobium sp. Lineage (GTDB taxonomy): Bacteria > Pseudomonadota > Alphaproteobacteria > Rhizobiales > Xanthobacteraceae > Bradyrhizobium. Next base: position 1,424 of record DATEJC010000197.1, read on the forward strand.
GTTTCCCGGCGGCTACGCCTACAGCAACGACCAGCGTGCGCTTGCCTCCATCACCGCGCGCCTCGGCTATTCCTTCGGACCGGCGCTGGTCTATGTGAAGGGCGGCTACGCCCATTCCGACAACCGCGACGTCGTCACCCTCGGCGGCGTGCCGATCGCGTTCACGCTCGACAGCGGCCACAAGAACGGTTGGACCATCGGCGGCGGCGCCGAATACATGTTCGCGCCGAGCTGGTCGGTGAAGGCGGAGTATCAGTACTACGATTTCGGCGACAGCCGATTCCTCAGCCCCGCCGCGCTGGTTCCGTTCGGCACGTTCCACAATGACGAACACACCGTGAAGGCCGGCGTGAACTACCGCTTCAACTTCTCAAGCCCGGTCGTCGCGCGTTACTAAGCACGGAACCGTGATCAAGACTTTTTGACAGGCCGGCGCATCGCACCGGTCTTTTTGCTGAATCGACGCGAAATCCGTCGCTAAACGCTCTGCAATTGCGGCAGCAATCCGGCTTGTTCGAGGCTCCATTCGTCGCGCGCAACTGTGACCCATGGGTGACAGCATTTCCATCCGAACACCGCTAATCACCGCGCCCTCGGATGGGCGCATGACAACAGTGCGTCGCTGAATTGATCTGTTGGAGACGAAAACGAATGAAGAAACTTCTTCTCACTACTGTGGCGCTGGTTGCTCTCGGTGCACCGGCTGTTGCCGCCGACATGGCGGCACGCCCGCGTTACGCCAAGGCGCCGCCGCCGATCGTGGCGCCGATCTACAACTGGACCGGCTTCTACATCGGCGGTCACGTCGGCGCCGCCTTCGGCAATGACAACACCTTCAACGGCGTCGTCAGCAACAACAACGACGCGCGCTTCCTCGGCGGCGTCCAGGGCGGCTTCGACTACCAGTTCGCGCCGAACTGGGTGCTCGGTGCCGAAGCCCAGTACTCCTGGCTGAGCGGTAACGCCTTCAGCGTTGCGTTCCCCAACGGCTACGTCTTCAGCAACGACCGCCGCGGCATCGGATCGGTGACCGGCCGCTTCGGCTACACCTGGGGTCCGGGCCTGCTCTACGTGAAGGGCGGTTACGCCTTTGCCGACAACAGCGAGAGCCTGTTCCTCAATGGCGCTCCGCAGGCGTTCAGCTTCGACGGCAACCACAAGGACGGTTACACCGTCGGCGCCGGTTTCGAGTACATGTTCGCCCAGAATTGGTCGGGCAAGGTCGAGTACCAGTACTACAACTTCGGCGACAGCCGCTTCGTGACGCCTCCGGCGCTGGCGCCGTTCGGCAGCTTCCGCAACGACGAGCACACCGTGAAGGTCGGTCTCAACTACCGCTTCAACCTCGGTGGCCCGGGCCCGGTGGTCGCGAAGTACTAACCAAAGCTTGCAGGTTTCGCCCTGCGGAAAAGGCCGGCGCTTCGCCGGCCTTTTTTGTTGCGCCCCGACGCGAAATCTCCGCGCCGCCGCCCCACCTCTTCCCGACTTGTTAACCGGGTATCGCGATACTGCCGCCACCTTCAGGTATCGCATGGGGCTCGGGGCAGATGGCGTTACGGTTCAAGGTCGGCAAACCAGGTTTTCCCAAATTCCGGCTTCCGAAATTCGGCGTCAGGGGTAGCCTGTTTTCCGCCTTCGCCGTGATCGCCGGCATGGCCATCGTGATCTCGGCCGGCGCCGGCATGGTGCTCGGGCATCTCGGCAACGTCATGGTCGATCTCAGCGGCACGGACATTCCGCGGCTGGCTGCCAGCCTGCAGCTGTCGGCGCAGAGCGCGGCGCTCGCAAGCCAGGGCCCCTCCGTGCTGGCCGCGCGCACCGAAGAAGCGCTGAACGAGCGCATGAAGAAGATCAACGAGACGCAGGCCGCGGCGGTGGCCAAGCTGAACGAAGTCATCAAGCTCGGCGCCGACAAGACGATCGCCGCCGCGCTGACCGAAACGGTCAAGAACATCGACGACATGACCAAGAGCCTGGGGTCCGCGGCGCGCGAACGGCTCGAGGCAGCGGCCCAGCACGACAGAAAATACGAAGCGCTGCGCAAGGCGCAGTCGGAATTCGTCCTCACCGCCGTGCCGGAGATGGTGGACGCCCAGAGCCGGCTCAACGCCGTTCTCAATGCAGTCGATCCGTCGATCGACGACGCCAATCAGGCCGCGCGCATCGTCGAGCAACTCGGCAACGTGATCGCCGGCGGCAACCTGATGTCGTCAAACATGGCGGTTGCACTTTCGGCCAACACCAGCGAGACGCTGGAAACGATCGAAAAGGATTTCAAGGAGACGGTGCAGCGCGTCAAGTCCAACCTCGAGATGCTGCCGAAAGGCGCCGGCGGCAAGACCATGGGCGAGGCCGTGGCGAAGCTGCAGGCGCTCGGCGAGGGCAAGGAGCGCATCTTCAAGATCCGCCAGAAGGAGCTCGATGCCGCCGACTACGGCGAGACCATCCTCGACGAAACCCGCAAGCTCAATGTTGGCCTCGGCATCAGCGTGCAGCAGCTGGTCGACGGCGTGCGCAAGGAAACGGATGCCGCGACCGCGCAGACGCGCGAGGAGATTTCGCTCGCGACCGTGGTGATGCTCGCGCTGGGCGTCGCCACGCTGGTCGGCTCGGTGCTGTTCGTATGGCTTTATGTCGGCCGCAGCATCCTGCGCCGCATTCGCGCGCTACAGAGTTCGATGAAGATCCTGTCGAGCGGCGACCTCGAATCGGAGATCTACCGCTCCGGCCAGAGCGACGAGATCGCGGAAATGTCGGAATCGCTGCAGGTGTTCCGCGAGAGCATGATCGCCGCCCGTGCCATGTCCTCCGACCAGGACAAGGACCGCATCGCCAAGGCCGAGCGTGCCTCGCGCATGGAAAGCCGTATCGTCGAGTTCGAGACCACCGTGCGCAGCGCGCTCGACAGCCTGCAGGGCGCGGCCAATTCGATGCAGTCCACGGCGCGGGGCATGTCGGTCTCCGCCGACCAGTCGAGCGCGCTGGTGAGCGCGGTCGCCTCCGCCGCGGAAGAGACCTCCGTCAACGTGCAGACCGTATCCGCCGGCACCGAGGAATTGTCGTCCTCGATCGCCGAGATCGGCCGCCAGGTCGTGACCTCTGCGGAAATCGCCCGCAAGGCCGTCGACGACGCCGGCGCCACCGACGCCACCATGCAAGGGCTTGCCGACAATGCGGCGCGCATCAGCGTCGTGGTCGACCTGATCCAGACCATCGCCTCGCAGACCAATCTGCTCGCGCTCAACGCGACCATCGAGGCGGCGCGCGCCGGCGAAGCGGGCCGCGGCTTTGCGGTGGTCGCCTCCGAAGTAAAGAACCTCGCGAGCCAAACCGCGAAGGCAACCGACGAAATCCGCCAGCAGATCGGCAACATGCAGAACGTGACCAACACGGCGGTCACGGCGATCCGCAACATCTCGGCGACCATCACGGAGATCAACGAGGTCACGACGGCGATCGCGGCGGCGGTGGAGCAGCAGGGCGCGGCGACCCGCGAGATCGCCCGCAACATCCAGCACGCCGCCGGCGGCACCAGCGAGGTGTCTTCCAACATCGTCGGCGTCAGCAACGCCTCCAACGAAGCCGGTACCGCGGCCGCCGACGTGCTCAACGCTTCCGACGCACTGCGCCGGGAAGCCGACGTGCTGCGCGCCGAGATCGACGCCTTCCTGTCGAATATCCGGGCGGCGTAAAGCCCCATCACGTCATTTCCGGGGCGGCGCGTAGCGCCGAACTATGGGGCTCAATGGCGCCCCTGAGAATCTCGCGCTGTATTCTTTTCCCTCACGACGGGATTCCGTATCTGTCCCTTTGGGCCATCCCGGAACGACGATGGGAGCCATCCGCTTTTTCGGCTGGCGCCGGGGCGCGGGGACCGCTAAGCCGTAGGCATGCATACGAAAGTCGACAGCATCCAGTCCTCCGCCGAGGCACTAAGATACCCTTGGGAGAACCACCCCGGCCACGATCAGGTCGTCGAGGTGATGCCCGGCGTGCTCTGGGCGCGGCTGAAACTGCCGTTCCGCCTCAACCACGTGAACATCTATCTGCTGGCCGACGGCGACGGCTGGGCCATGATCGATTCAGGCTTCGGCAATGAAGAGTCCATCGCGGCCTGGACCGCGCTGTTCGAGGGGCCGCTGAAGGGCGTCAAGGTCAGCCGCCTCATCGTGACCCATTCGCACCCCGATCATGTCGGGCTCGCAGGTTGGATCACCGAGCGTTTCAACTGCCCGCTCTACATGTCGCAGGTGGAATACCTGCAGTCGGTGTATCACCAGAACCGCGGCACCGAGGAGCGCCGTAACGCGCAGCGGCTGTTCTTCCTTCGCCACGGCATGGACGAGAGCCTGACCGAGCGGCTGCTCGGCCGCGGCCAGGATTATCTGAAGCGGGTGTCGATCCTGCCGCCGGCCTACCGCCGCATCTCGCATGGCGACGAGATCGTGATCGGCGAGCGGCGATTCAAGGTGATCACCGGCGGCGGCCATGCGCTCGACCAGGTGATGCTGTATTGCGCCGATGACAAACTGTTCCTCTCCGCCGACCAGGTGCTGAGCAAGATTTCGCCCAATGTCAGCGTCTGGGCCGTCGAGCCGGAGCAGAATTCGCTCGGCGAATATCTGTTCTCGCTCGCAAGCCTCACCACCACACTGCCCTATGACGTGATGGTGCTGCCCGGCCACGGCGTGCCGTTTTATGGGCTGAAGACCCGGATCAAGCAGCTCGCCGACCACCACGAGGAGCGCTGCCGGTTAATCGCAGATGCCTGCCGCGAGGTGCCGCAGACCTCGAAGGACCTCGTGCCCGTCGTGTTCCACAAGCACACGCTCGATCCGCATCAGATGGGCTTTGCCGCTGGCGAACTGATCGCCCACGTCAATTACATGCTGGTCGAGGGACGGCTGACGGCTGCGGAAGAGGGCGGCGTGCTGCGGTTCAGGACGACCTGATTTCCTCGTGAAGCGGTTGCCATGAGCCGGGCCTGGCGCATTGACCGGGATCAACAATTGCCCTGCCCCCGGTGCATTCCGGTCTTCCGCTTCGGTGCATGATTCCGGCTCGACATTAAACCTGGAAACGCTCTAAAAAGGCTGGCCACTGACGGCCAGTTCCGCTCCCGCTTTCCAGGTTTTGCGATGGATTACAGCCTATTTTTCCAGAACGCCCTCAATCGCTTGCATGACGAGCGGCGTTACCGGGTTTTCGCCGATCTCGAGCGGATCGCGGGCCGGTTCCCGCATGCGACCTGGCATTCGCCGAAGGGCAAGCGGAATGTCGTGATCTGGTGCTCCAACGACTATCTCGGCATGGGCCAGCACCCCAAGGTGGTGGGCGCCATGGTGGAGACGGCGACGCGCGTCGGCACCGGTGCAGGCGGCACCCGCAACATCGCTGGCACCCATCATCCTCTGGTGCAGCTCGAGGAAGAGCTCGCCGACCTCCATGGCAAGGAAGCCGCGCTGCTGTTCACCTCGGGTTATGTCTCGAACCACACCGGCATCTCGACCATCGCAAAGCTGATTCCTGACGTCCTGATCCTGTCCGATGCGCTCAACCACAATTCGATGATCGAGGGCGTCCGCGAGGCGCGCTGCGACCGCGAGATCTTCCGCCACAACGACGTTGCGCATCTCGAAGAGCTGCTGATCGCCGCCGGTAATCGCCCGAAACTGATCGTCTGTGAGAGCCTTTATTCGATGGACGGCGACGTCGCGCCGCTGGCGAAGATCTGCGACCTCGCCGAGAAATACGGCGCCATGACCTATGTCGATGAAGTGCATGCGGTCGGCATGTACGGCCCGCGCGGCGGCGGCATCGCCGAGCGCGACGGCGTCATGCACCGCATCGACGTGCTGGAGGGCACGCTCGCCAAGGCCTTCGGCTGCCTCGGCGGCTATATCGCCGGCAAGGCCGAGATCATCGATTGCGTGCGCTCCTACGCGGCGGGCTTCATCTTCACCACCGCGCTGCCGCCGGCGATCTGCTCGGCGGCGACGGCTGCGATCCGGCACCTGAAAAGCTCGAACTGGGAACGCGAGCGTCACCAGGAACGCGCCGCCCGGGTCAAGGCGATCCTTATCGCCGCCGGCCTGCCCGTGATGTCGAGCGACACCCACATCGTGCCGCTGTTCGTCGGCGATCCCGAAAAGTGCAAGCAGGCTTCCGACCTGCTGCTGGAAGAGCACGGCATCTACATCCAGCCGATCAACTATCCGACGGTGGCCAAGGGAACCGAGCGGCTGCGCATCACGCCCTCGCCCTATCACGAGGACGCCCTGATCGATCAGCTGGCCGAAGCGCTGCTGCAGGTCTGGGAACGCCTCGACCTGCCCTTGAAGCGGAAATCGCTGGCGGCGGAATAACCTTAACTTCGCTCGAAAAGCCGAAAACGGGCCGGCCGCGCGGTGCGCTGCCGGCCCGATCCGTCTATAATGTGTCCCAGGGCGGAGCCCAGGGAGACGATAAACGATGTTGCACGACTGGGGCGTGATCGCAGCCGCCTTCGGCTACATCGGCCTGTTGTTCCTGGTCGCAAGCCACGGCGACCGGCTGTCGCCGTTCAAGCGCAGCCGGGCGTCTGCGCTGATCTATCCGCTGTCGCTGGCGATCTACTGCACCTCCTGGACGTTCTTCGGCTCGGTCGGCTTTGCCAGCCGCACCAGCATCGACTTCCTGGCGATCTATATCGGCCCGGTGCTGATGATCGGGCTCTGCACGCCGCTGCTGCGCCGCGTGATCCGGCTCGCCAAGTCGCAGAACATCACCTCGATCGCCGACTTCATCGCCGCGCGCTATGGCAAGAGCCAGGCGGTCGCTGCCACCGTGGCGCTGATCGCGATCGTGGGCTCGGTGCCCTACATCGCGCTGCAGCTCAAGGCGATGGCCTCCTCGCTCGAAACCATTTTGAGCGAGGACAAGCTGTTCTCCCAGATCCCGATCATCGGCGATATCGCGCTGATCGTGATGCTGGCGATGGCGGTGTTCGCGGTGCTGTTCGGCACCCGCCAGGCCGACGCCACCGAGCACCAGCACGGACTGATGCTGGCGATCGCCACCGAATCCATCGTCAAGCTGGTGGCCTTCCTCGCCGCCGGCATCTTCGTGACCTTCTGGATGTTCTCGCCGCCCGAATTGATCGAGCGCGCGATGAGGACGCCGGAGGCGGTGCGCGCCATCGAGTACCAGACCTCGATCGGCAACTTTTTGACCATGACGCTGCTGTCGTTCTGCGCGATCATGCTGCTGCCGCGCCAGTTCCATGTCAGCGTGGTGGAGAATTCCACCGACGCCGAGGTCGGCCGCGCGCGCTGGCTGTTTCCGCTCTATCTCTTTGCCATCAATCTGTTCGTGATCCCGATCGCGATGGCGGGCCTCGTCATCTTCCCGTTCGGCGTCGTCGACCCCGACATGTTCGTGCTGGCGCTGCCGATGGAGGGCAAATCGCCGGCGCTCAGCGTCGCAGTGTTCGTCGGCGGCCTGTCGGCAGCGACCGCGATGGTGATCGTGGAATGCGTCGCGCTGTCGATCATGGTGTCGAACGACATCGTGCTTCCGCTGGTGCTGCCGCGCAGCGACGAGACCAGGACCGGCGGCAAGGATTTCACCGACTTCCTGCTGCGCGTGCGGCGCTTCGCCATCTTCGCCATCATGGTGATGGCCTATTCCTATTACCGCGCGCTCGGCAATACCCAGCTCGCGGCGATCGGGCTGTTGTCCTTTGCCGCCATCGCGCAGCTGGCGCCGGCCTTCTTCGGCGGCCTGTTCTGGCGGCAGGCCACGGCACGCGGCGCCATGGGCGGCATGATCGTGGGCTTTGCGGTGTGGGCCTATACGCTGTTCCTGCCGAGCTTCCTCGAAGGCAGTCCGGCCGGCCTGATGCTGTTGCAACACGGCCCGTTCGGCATCGAGATGCTGCGCCCCCGCGCCCTGCTCGGCGCCGACCTGCCGCCGCTGCTGCACGGCGTGCTCTGGAGCCTGTCACTCAACATCCTCACCTATGTCGTGCTGTCGCTGGCCCGGCGGCCGTCGGCGATCGAACATCTGCAGGCCGATCTGTTCGTGCCCAATACGCTGGCGCCGATCACGCCGACCTTCCGGCGCTGGCGCTCGACGGTGACCGTGCAGGACATCCAGAGCACGGTCGCGCAATATCTTGGTGCCGAACGCGCGCGCCAGGCTTTCGAGGTCTTCGCCGCCCGCCATCCCGGCAATCTCGAGCCCTCGCAAGCGGCCGATTTCGAACTGCTGCAGCATGCCGAGCGCCTGATCGCCTCCTCGATCGGCGCGGCTTCATCGCGCCTGGTGATGTCGCTGCTGTTGCGCAAGCGCGCCGTCTCGGCGAAGGCCGCGCTGAAGCTGCTCGACGATTCCCATGCGGCGGCGCATTTCAACCGCGAGATCCTGCAGACCGCGCTCAATCATGTGCGCCAGGGCATTGCGGTGTTCGACGCCGATTTGCAGCTGATCTGCTCCAACCGCCATTTCGGCGAAATCCTGGCTCTGCCCCCGCATCTGGTGCAGCTCGGCATCCCCCTCACTGAAATCCTCGAATACATGGGCGCGATCTGCCCGCCGGAGAGCGGCGATGCCGATGCGCTGCTGGAAAGGCGGCTCACCGCCTACACGACTGAAGGCGAGCCATATCTCGAGCGATTCCCGGATCGTCACACGGTGATCGAGGTACGCACCAACCGCATGCCCGGCGGCGGCCTTGTCATCACCTTCTCCGACGTCACGCCGAGCTTCGAGGCTGCCGAAGCGCTGGAGCGCGCCAATGCCACGCTGGAAAAGCGCGTCCGCGACCGCACCGAGGAGCTGACGCGGCTCAATTCCGAGCTGGCGCTGGCCAAGAGCGCCGCTGAAGACGCCAACAATTCCAAGACGCGGTTCCTTGCGGCTGCCAGCCACGACATCCTGCAGCCGCTCAACGCGGCAAGGCTCTACGTCACGAGCCTGGTCGAGAAGCAGAGCGGCGGCGACGATGCGAAACTTGCGGAGAACATCGACGACTCGCTGGAGGCGATCGAGGAAATCCTCGGCGCGCTGCTCGACATCTCCCGCCTCGATGCCGGCGCCATGACGCCGTCGATTTCGAGCTTCAAGATGGCAGACCTGATGCGCTCGCTGGAAATCGAATTCACGCCGATCGCACGCGCCAAGGGGCTCGAGCTGATCATCGTGCAATGCTCGCTGCCGGTGCAGTCCGACCGCGCGCTGCTGCGCCGGCTGCTGCAGAACTTCATCTCCAACGCCATCAAATACACCCCGCGCGGCCGCGTGCTGGTCGGCTGCCGCCGCCGCGGCCAGTCGTTGCAGATCGGCATCTACGATACCGGCGTCGGCATTCCCGCCCTCAAGCGCGGCGAGATCTTCAAGGAATTCCACCGCCTCGAGCAGGGCGCGCGGATCGCGCGCGGCCTCGGCTTGGGGCTTTCGATCGTCGAGCGGCTGGCGCGCGTGCTCAACCACGGCATCGCCATCGATTCGGTGGCGAGCGGCGGCTCGGTCTTTTCGGTGACGGTGCCGGTCGCAGCCGCCATCAACCACACCGCGGCGGTGCTCAGCACGACGGCGCCGCGCGCGCCGATGAGCGGGGCCGTAATCGTCTGCATCGAAAACGATCCGGCCATTCTCGACGGCATGAAGACGCTGTTAACCGCATGGGACGCCAAGGTCATCGCGGCCACCGATCCCGACTCTGCGATGGCGGCGATGGAGGAAGCAGGCGGAACGGTCACCGGGCTGCTGGTCGACTATCACCTTGACCGCGGCAACGGCGTAGCCGCGATCCGCGAGATCCGCCGCCGCTTTGGCGAGAACATTCCGGCCACCCTGATCACGGCCGACCGCAGCCCGAATGTCCGCGCCGCCGCGCGCGAGGAGAACATCGCCATCCTCAATAAGCCGGTGAAGCCCGCATCGCTTCGCGCCGTGCTGGGGCAGTGGCGCACCCAGCAGATGGTGGCGGCGGAGTAGAAGAGCCCTTCTCCCTCTCCCCGCAAGCGGGGCGAGGTGAAGCTTAACAAGCGGATGCAGTTGATGAATTAAGCCGTCGGCGTGCCCTGCTTCCACTGCCCCCCGGCGATCTTGGCGGCCGCGATCACGGCCTGCGTGCGGCTTTCGACGCCGAGCTTCTGCAGGATCGCCGAGACATGCGCCTTGATGGTCGCCTCGGAGACACCGAGCTCGTAGGCGATCTGCTTGTTGAGCAGCCCCTCCGACAGCATCATCAGCACCCGCACCTGCTGCGGGGTCAGCGTCACCAGACGGTCGCGGAGCCGCGTCATGTCGGGGTCCGCGGCGGAGGACAGATCGGTGTCCGGCGGGATGAAGACGTCGCCGTCCATCACCTTGGTGATGGCGTCGCGCAGCGTCTCCACGCCGAACCGTTTGGGAATGAACCCGGACGCCCCGAAATCGAGCGAACGGCGGATGGTGCCATTATCATCGCTGGCAGAGACAACCACCACGGGTATCGCGGGATACTGGGCGCGCAGGTAAATCAGGCCGGAGAAGCCGGAAATCCCCGGCATGGTCAGATCGAGCAGGATCAGGTCGACGTCGGAATCCTGTTCCAGCAGCGCAGTGAGGTCGTCGAACGAGCCCGCTTCGTCGATTTTCGCGGAAGCGACGACGCTGGCGACGGCCTGTCGCAACGCATCGCGGAACAGCGGGTGGTCGTCGGCAATAACGAGGCGGGTATTGGCAGGGGTGGTCATCGATGTCCTGAAACGTGGCTCCAACGAAGCTGCAACCAACTCCCCCAGATCGCTTTTTTGCTGTGATATTCGGCGATTGTCTCCCGCCGCGCTCTGGCATGCAAGGGGGCAAATGGCGCCCTGCATCGAAGCGGTTAACTCCCATTGTGCGCCGCACTAGCCACCCCGCTTGGTCGAGCGCAATCAGGGGATGTCGACGTTAGTACAACGGCCGAAAGTCTTATTGGGAGGGCTTCACGGCGATGTTACCGTGAATTTGAAGCCCGACGGCTCAGCGAGTCGTCGTGATGCGGGCTGTTTCATAATCAACACATTTGGGGAGCGACTGAACAATGACCACCGTGACTGTAGGGTCTGCGAAGGCCGCCGGCATGACGAAGGACGAGAAATTCGTCATCTTCGCTTCATCGCTGGGTACCGTCTTCGAATGGTATGACTTCTATCTCTACGCCACCCTGGCGCCGTTCTTCGCCGCGCTGTTCTTCCCGCCCGGCAACGACACCGCAGCGCTGCTTTCGGCTTTCGCGACCTACGCGGCAGGCTTCCTCGTCCGGCCCTTCGGCGCGATCATCTTCGGCCGCATCGGCGACCTCGTCGGCCGCAAATATACCTTCCTCGTCACCATCGTGGTGATGGGCGGCTCGACCTTCCTGGTCGGCCTGCTGCCCACCTACGCAAACATCGGCTGGGCCGCGCCGATCCTGCTGGTGACGCTCCGCCTCGCCCAGGGCCTTGCGCTCGGCGGCGAATATGGCGGTGCCGCTACCTACGTGGCCGAGCACTCCCGTCCCAGCGAGCGCGGCTACACCACGAGCTACATCCAGACCACGGCAACGCTCGGCTTCTTCCTTGCGCTGCTGGTGATCGGCCTCTGCCGCGTCTACATGGACGCCAAGATGTTCTCCGAGTGGGGCTGGCGCATTCCGTTCCTGGTCTCGGTGCTGCTGCTCGGCATCTCGGTCTGGATCCGGCTGCGCCTCAATGAATCGCCGATCTTCGCGCAGATGAAGGAAGAGGGCAAAGGCTCCAAGGCGCCCTTGACCGAGAGCTTCCTGCATTATCCGAACAACAAGTACGTGCTGCTCGCGCTGCTCGGCGCGACCGCCGGCCAGGGTGTGGTGTGGTACACCGGGCAGTTCTACGCCCTGTTCTTCCTGACCATCACGCTCAAGCTCGACTACATCTCGGCCTACTACCTGATCGCGATCTCGCTCCTGATCGGCACGCCGATGTTCATCTTCTTCGGCTGGCTGTCGGATCGCATCGGGCGGCTGAAGATCATCCTGGCGGGCTGTCTGATCGCGGCGGTAACCTACTTCCCGCTGTTCCAGGGCCTGACCCACTACGTGAATCCGGATCTCGAAGCCTTCGCGGCCAAGAATCCGATCACCGTGACCGCGGACCAGTCGACCTGCAACTTCCACATCTTCGTGGGACCCTGGTCGAACTTCACGGCTTGCGACCGCGCCCAGGACTTCCTGACCAAATCGGGCCTGTCGTTCAAGACCATCAACGCGCCCGGCTCGAAGTCGGTCGATGTGACCATCGGTTCGGCCAAGATCGAGGGCTGGGACAACGCGAAATGGACGGCCGCACTGAAGGCAGCCGGCTATCCCGCGACGGCCGACAAGTCCAAGGTCAACTGGGTTATGGCCGAGTTGATCCTGGTCATCATGCTGGTCTACGTGACGATGGTGTACGGGCCGATCGCGGCATTCCTGGTCGAGATGTTCCCGACCAAGATACGATACACATCGATGTCGCTGCCGTATCACATCGGCAACGGCTGGTTCGGCGGCATGCTACCGTTGCTGGCGACGGCGATCGTGGCGGCCACGGGCGATATCTATGCCGGCCTGTGGTATCCGATTGTGGTAGCCGTGATGACGCTGGTCATCGGCCTCATCTTCCTGAAGGACACCAAGGGCGTGGATATCACCACCAGCTCGGGCGTGGACATCCAGAAGAGCTGAAGCCAGTCGGCTCTGCACTTTCGACAAAGCCGGCCGCGGAGCGATCCGCGGCCGGTTTTTCTTTGCCTGAAACGTATCGGATGATCCGCGCATCGCCCGCGCGAGAAGCGGCCTGACCCTTTCGGCTTACGCTCCCAGCGATCCCATGAATTGCAGCACGATCTCACGCCGGTGCGGTCGCGCCCGATGCTCGGCGACGTAGATCCCCTGCCACGTGCCGAGCAGCATCGCGCCGTTCAGCACGGGAATATACAGCGAGGTTGCCGTCAGCATCGTCTTGACATGTGCCGGCATGTCGTCGGGACCTTCGGTGTCGTGCACCCATCCGGCATTTTCGGGCGCGAGCCGGTTCAAGGCCGTGGTGAGATCCTTGAGCACCGATGGATCGGCATTCTCCTGGATCGTCAGCGACGCCGAAGTATGGCGGATGAACAGCGTTACCGCACCCTCGTGCGCGCCGGCCTCGCGCAGGAATTTTGCGACTTCGCTGGTGATATCAATGAAGCCGATACCGCGCGTCTCCACGGACATCACCGACGACACGATCGTGCTGGCGCTGACGGACGACGGCATCGAGCGCGACAGCGAAAGCGGGCGGATCAAATCTTGCCTCCGGAGACGTCCTTCTGGAGGCGGTTGGCCATTTCGATCAGCCGCCGCCAGGCGCGCTCCAGGAACGTCATCATGCGGTCCATGTCGCGATCGCTCGGCAACGGGATCTCGATCTTGCGCTCGCCCTCGGCGACCTTCGGCTCTGGCTTCTTCAGCGAGTCCGATTTTGGCAGCGCATCGTCGCTCTTGCCCGTGACGGCGCCGTCGCGCTCGGCGAGCTGCGCCTTGAGCTTCTCATTATCGGCCTGCAGCCGGCCGATTTCCGCGTCCAGTGCCGCGCGCTCGTCCGGCACCGCGTAGCAGGCCCAGCCGGCGCCGGAATTGCTGCAGGTCGAAACCGTGCCGGTCTTGGTGTCGAGCCGCAAAACGCCGCCGTCTCCGCTCGGCGACAGCGCATAGCGGCCGTTCTCGGTGTCGGGTCTCATTTGTGCGAAGGCCGCGCCGCCGATGACGAGAAACACCGCGGCGGCGATCAGGAGCCTGGATTTCGAAGACGACGTCGCTATGCGCATGGGCCTGCTCCGCCTCAACGGAAAAACCGACCTGCCCCTAGACCTGAGAGCTATAGGGCTTGCGCCCCGACTTCAATGCATCGGCCAGCAATTCGACGCGATCCTGTCCCCAAAACACTTCGCCATCGAGCACATAGCCGGGCGAGCCGAATACGTCGGCGGCGATCGCATCCTGCCGGTTCTGTTCATAGACCGCGCCGATCGCCTCCGAGCCGGAACGCTCGACCACCTTCTTGCCGGGCAAGCCGGCCTCGTCTGCGATTTTCGCCACGGTCTCGGGGTCGGCCATGTTGAGCTGGTCTTCCCACACCGCCGCAAAGGCACGGCGCATGTATGGATCGGGATCGAGACCCGCCTCGACCGCGGCGATGACGACACCGTCGGCGAGGCGCGCATTGAACGGCCAGTTCTTCGGCTGCAGGTGAAATTTCAGCCCGCGCTTGTCGCGCCAACGTTGCAATTCCACCATCCGGTAGCGCTGCCGCACCGGATGACGCTTCGCGAGCGGCAGCCCGCCGGTCTCGGAGAACAGGTCGACCAGCAGCACGGGTTTGAGATTTATCTTGAGATCGTAATTACTTACGACCTCGCGAAACGGGCCATGACCGATATAGGCCCACGGCGATTGAAACGAGAAATAGTAGTCGATTTGGCGTGGCATGCAGCCCCTCGAAAACCGTGACGCGGAATGCTCATCGGCATCCCAACAGACCGGTCGCGAGGCTGCAACACGCATCCCAATTATGCCAGCTGCTGCAGTGCGGCGATTGGTCCACAGGCCGGCCACCTCCGCGCAAATAATGCAAGCAATATCAATTGACTAGCTGGTTATTACGCAATCTTGACTTGCTAAGACGCGGTCAGTATGGTCCGCGCGGCTTTTGAGGGTGGCGGCGTAATTTCCATCAACCGCAGCATCGTTTAGTGTCCTGCCGATGGCCAAGGATACCGACGACAAGGCGAGTGGAAGTCCCACGTCTTCCGACGAAGCCGCGCTTTCCGCAAGGCTCGGAAGTCTAGACCAACGATTGTCCGAAATTCGTGACAACCGCAAAGTCGGGACTGATCAATCCGGAACCGAAGACGGAAACAGTGCAGCCAGAGCATCGGCGATGGCGCGCGGTTTCCAGCTTTCCTCGGAGCTGATCGCGGGCGTTGTCGTCGGGGCTGCGCTTGGCTGGGGATTCGACAAGTTGCTGTCGACATCGCCGTTCGGCCTCATCGTGTTCTTTCTGCTCGGCTTCGTCGCCGGCGTGGTCAACGTGGTGAGGTCTGCTCGGCGCGCTTAACCCCGGGCAAGCGCTCAAGCGCTGGCGGAAGTCAGGACATTTGCAATTCGATTGCCGGCAGGACGCCGGCGGACCAAGGCCCGCGCGGATGAAAATCGACCCGATTCATCAGTTCAACATCGAGCCCCTCGTTACGCTCGGCCATATCGGCAAGCACACGATCGCCATCACCAACTCGACCATCTACATGTTCGTGGCCGTCGGCATCGTCGGCCTCTTGATGCTGGCGAGCGGGCGGCAGCTGATCCCGGGCCGGATGCAGTCGATCGCGGAAATCTCCTACGAATTCGTCGCCTCCACGATCCGCTCGACCGCCGGCTCGGAAGGCATGAAGTTCTTCCCGCTGATCTTCTCGCTCTTCATGTTCATCTGCGTCTCGAACCTGGTGGGCATCATCCCGTACACCTTCACGGTCTCGAGCCACATCATCGTCACCGCCGCGCTGGCGCTTCTGGTGTTTTTCACCGTCCTGATCTACGGCGTCTACAAGAACGGCCTGAAATTCTTCTCGATCTTCGTGCCGTCAGGCGTTCCCGGCTACATCCTGCCGCTGGTAATGTTCATCGAAATCCTGTCGTTCTTCCTGCGGCCGGTCTCACACAGCGTGCGTCTGTTCGCCAACATGCTGGCTGGCCACATCGCGCTCAAGGTGTTCGCGGGCTTCGTCGCCATGCTCGGCGTCTCGCTCGGCACCGTCGGCTGGATTGGCGGCGTGATGCCGCTGGCGCTGACCGTCGCGCTCACCGCGCTCGAGCTGCTGGTCGCGTTCCTGCAGGCCTATGTGTTCGCGATCCTCACCTGCATCTACCTCAACGACGCCATTCATCCGGGACACTAAGCGGTCCGGGGAATTTCCACCCTCACCTTTCTTTTCTCTCAAGGAGCTAAACATGGAAGCGGCAGCAGCTAAACTTATCGGCGCGGGCATCGCGTGCATCGGCATGGGCGGTGCGGGCGTCGGCGTCGGCATCATCTTCGGCAACTACCTCGCCGCTGCGGTGCGCAACCCCTCGGCCGCTCAGGGCCAGTTCGGCAACCTGATCTTCGGCTTCGCCGTCACCGAAGCGCTCGGCATCTTCTCGCTGCTGATTGCGCTGCTTCTGCTGTTCGTTCCGCTCTGAGCGGCGACACCTCGCGCCGCCGGCAACCGGCGGCGCGCATGACAGCAACAGGAGAACTCCATGGCTACCAGTCATGGCGATGCAAAAGGCCAGAAAACCGGTGCGCACACCGAGGCTGATGGCGGTCAGCACGGCGGCGGCTTTCCGCCGTTCGAGTCGACCTACTTCGCCTCGCAGCTGGTGTCGCTGGTCATCGCCTTTGTCGCGCTCTACATCATCGTGTCGCGCTTTGCGCTGCCGCGGGTCGGCGGCGTGATCGAGGCGCGTCAGAACGCGATCGAAAGCGATCTGGCGCAGGCGCAGAAGCTGAAGGACGAGTCCGACGCCGCGCTGAAGGCCTATGAAGGCGAACTGGCGGCGGCGCGCTCCCGGGCGCAGGCAATCGGCAACGAAACCCGCGAGAAGCTCAATGCCTCCGCGGAAGCCGAGCGCAAGGCGCTGGAAGAGAAGCTCGCCGTCAAGCTCGGCGACGCCGAGAAGCAGATCGCGGCAACGCGGACGGCGGCGATGGGCAATGTCCGCAGCATCGCAGCGGACGCGGCCGGCGCCATCGTGCAGCGCCTCACCGGCTCTGCGCCGGATGCGGCCACGGTCGGCAAGGCCGTCGACGCTTCGTTGAAGGGATAAGCGATGTTCACCGAACCGGAAACCTGGGTCGCAATTGCCTTCATCATCCTGATGGCGCTGTTTGCCTGGCTCGGCATCCACCGCACGGTGCTGACCGCGCTCGACCACCGCGCCCAGCGCATCAAGGCCGAGCTCGACGACGCCCGCCGCCTGAAGGAAGAAGCAGCCAAGCTGCTTGGCGACTATCAGGCCCGCCGCGCCAGCGCCGAGCGCGAGGCGCAGGAAATCGTCACCAACGCCAAGGCCGAAGCCGAGCGCATCGCGACCGAGGCCAAGGCGCGGATGGAAGACTTCGTCGCCCGCCGCACCAAGACGGCCGAGAACAAGATCGCGCTCGCCGAAGCGCAGGCGCTGGCCGACGTCCGCGCCGCGGCGGCGGAAGCAGCCGTGGCGGCCGCCTCGACCGTGCTTTCCCAGTCGGTGAAGGGCTCGGTCGCGGACGACCTGCTCGCCAAGGGCATTGCCGAAGTGAAGGCGAAGCTGAACTGACGGGCTCATGGCTCCAGAGGTCGAAAAGCCGGCGGAAACGCCGGCTTTTTGTTGGTCACTTCTTCTTCGCGGGCTTCGGCTTCGGCTCGGGTTTCAGGGCCTGCGGGTCGAAGCCGACATAGAAGATGTACTGGTCGGCGACCGCGCCCGATGGCGCCGGATAGACCAGATCCTCGGCGACCAGCACGAAGGGGACGCTGGCATCTTCCGTCATCGACACCGTGGTCTGGTAGGCCTTGGTCGCGATCACCTTCTCGCCGATGCCGGCCTGCACCACGGCGACGCGCAGCGGCACCTGAACGCTCGGCGGCGCGCCCGCGGGCCCGGCAATGACGCGGCCCTGGATGCCGATCCGCGCCGTGATCTGGCCGGCATTGATGGAGCATTCGCGCGCGGTCTTGCTGATAGTGGCCTGATAGCGCAGGTCGTTGCCGGCCGCCTCCTTGCCCGGCGCGCCCACCTTGAAGGTCGAGGCGCCTGAACGCACCGTCACCGGCGGACAGGTCACGTCGGTCGCTTCGGTGGTCTCGGCCGGCGCCTGCGGCTTCTCCTCGGAACTGCCGCCGCCGAACAGGTTCTTGAAACGGTCGGTGAGCGATTGCGCCGATGCCGGCGTCGCAACGAGGCTCAAACCGACGGCCGCCGCGGCCGCGACCGAAATCGACCGCCTGATCACAGGTTTGTCACCCATGGATGTCCCTTGATCGTCCTTTCATCAACGTCCCCCCGGGCGCGCTTATAGCAAGGCAATGGCGGCGAACCCAAGGCGCGGCCGCAGCGCATGAAATCGCGCTTTAGCATGGCCTGGCACGAAAGTTACCCCCGGAAATCCTCGTGCAGCAGGCCGAACAGCAGGTGGTCCTGCCAGACGCCGTTGATGCAGAGATAGCGCCGCGCCAGCCCCTCGCGTGTGAAGCCGCACTTTTCCAGCACCCGGATCGACGGGCCATTGCTGGGGATGCAGGCGGCTTCGATGCGGTGCAAATTGAGCTCGCCGAACAGCGTCGGCAGCAGCACCCGCAGCGCCGCGGTCATGTGGCCGCGATGCGCATATGCCTCGCCCATCCAGTAGCCGATGGTGCCGGCCTGCACGATGCCCCGCCGCACATTGGCGAGGGTGACGCCGCCGATCATGGCGCCGTCGCTCTCGCGGAAGATGATGAAGGGATAGGAGCGGTCGGCCGCGATGTCCTCGGCATAGCGGCGCAGGCGGCGGCGGAAGCCGGAGCGGGTCAGGTCGTCGGACGGCCAGATCGGCTCCCAGGGGGTGAGATAGGCGCGGCTCGATTCGCGCAAATGCGCCCATTGCGGATAGTCCGACATTTGCGGCGCGCGCAACAACAGCCCGTGGCCGCGCGGGATCAGCGCGGCCGGTCCGTTGGATGGCAAACGAAACAGCGCCATGCCCAAAACTCCCCCGCCTCTACCTCTCCCTCGCCCCGCTCTTGCGGGGAGAGGGTTGGGGTGAGGGGCTCTCTCCACATCGGGACTCGAGGAGACTCCCCCTCACCCGAAGCCTTCTGCCATAGCCGAGGCAGCATTCCTCTGCGTTCTTCAGTAACGGCCGCCGGAGGCGGCCTGTGCTCTCCCGCAAGCGGGGCGAAGTGAACCGAAACGGCACTCGCCTAACCGACGTTGCCTAATGCAACAGGCTCTTAGCCTTCGAACGCGTCAATCCTTCCGCAAAACCCACCGCCGTGTCCAGACCCCTGCCCCCGCCGAGCGCGACCACGGCGGGCCGGCTGCGTGACAGGAGCCCCGCCGCCGCCTGGCGGGTGGACTCGACGCTGACCGCATCGATCCGGGCCACCAGCTCTTCCACCGCCAGCGGCCGGCCATAGGCCAGCACATGCCGCGCCAGTTGCTCGGCCCGGGAGGAGCAGCTTTCCAGCGCCATCAACAGCCCCGCCTTCATCTGCGCCTTGGCGCGGGCGACCTCGGCTTCGGTGAGGGTCGCGGCGGCTTCATTGATGACGTCGACGATCACTTCCATCATTTCCGGCGCATCCGCCGGATCGGTGCCGGTATAGAGCCCGAACAGGCCGGTGTCGGTATAGGGCGCGTGGAAGGTGTAGATGGAATAGCAGAGCCCGCGCTTCTCGCGGACTTCCTGGAACAGCCGCGACGACATCCCGCCGCCCAGCGTGTTGGTGAAGACCTGCAGCGAATAAAGCGACAAATCGCTCTGCGGCACGCCCTCCAGCGCCAGCGTTAGATGCGCCTGCTCGAGATCGCGATGCACGACGCGCGATCCGCCCTTGCCGAACATCGCCGTCTGCGGCTTCGGTCCCGGCGAGGCCTCAAAGCTTGCAAATTTCTTCGCGGCCTCATCGACCACGCGCTTGTGATCGACCGCGCCGGCGGCGGCCACCACCATGTCGGGGCCGCGATAATGCGTCGAAAGGTAGCCCCGCAGCATGTCGCGGTTGAAGGCTTTCAGCGTCTTCGCCGTGCCGAGCAGCGAGCGGCCCATCGGCTGATCGGGAAAGCAGAGCTCGTTGAGATGCTCGAACACGACGTCGTCGGGCGTGTCCTGCGCGGCGCCAATCTCCTGCACGATCACGCTCTTCTCGCGCTCGAGCTCGTCGGGCACGAAGGAGGGATTGGCGAGGATGTCGGAGAGCACGTCGAGCGCCAGCGGCACGTCGGCCTTCATGACCCGCGCATAATAGGCGGTGGTCTCGGTCGAGGTGCCGGCATTGAGATCGCCGCCAACCGCCTCGATCTCCTCGACGATCTCGCGCGCGTTGCGCCTGGTGGTGCCCTTGAAGGCCATATGTTCCAGAAGATGCGAAATGCCGTGCTCGTTGGGCTTCTCGTCGCGGCCGCCGACACCAGCCCAGACGCCGAGCGCGGCGGTCTCCAGATGCGGCATGGTGTCGGTGATGACGGTGAGGCCGGAGGGGAGCTTTGAGATCTCGACGCTCATCCGGCCACCCCCTGCTTCGCGGCGCGGCTGACCGACTGTATGAAGCGCTCGACCTCGGCGGCGTCGTTCTTCATCACCTTGATCTGCTCGGGTTTTGTCATGAGTCCATCGAGCCAGGCCGGCAGTTGCGGACGCACGCCGCAGGCCGCCTCGACAGCATCGGGGAATTTCGCGGCATGCGCGGTGGACAGCACGATGTTGGGAATCCTTGAATCAGAGGTGTCGCGGTCGGAAACCGCCAGCGCCACGGCGGTATGGGGATCGACGAGATCGCCGGCCTCGCGCCAGGCGGCGCGGATCGCAGCCGCCGTCTCGGTCTCATCGGCTCGTCCCGCGTCGAATTCTTCGCGGATAGCAGCGAGCATGGCATCGGGCAGCACGAAGCGGCCGGATTGCTTCAGCGAAGCCATCAAGCGGCGCACGGTCTCGGCGTCGCGCTTGCAGGCTTCGAACAATAGCCGCTCGAAATTCGAGGACACCTGGATGTCCATCGAGGGCGAGGTCGTGGCGTGGACGTCCTTCACTTCGTAGATGCCTGTCTTCAGCGTGCGCGGCAGGATGTCATTGACGTTGGCCGCGATGTTCAGCCAGCGCACCGGCAGGCCCATGCGCTTTGCCACGTAGCCTGCAAAGATGTCGCCGAAATTGCCGGTCGGCACAGTGAAGTCCACAGGGCGCGCAGGCGCGCCGAGCGCGACCGCCGAGGTGAAGTAGTAGACCACCTGTGCGACGATGCGCGCCCAGTTGATCGAATTGACGCCCGACAGCGAGACCGCGTCGCGGAACTTGTGGTGGTTGAACAGCGCCTTCACGATCGCCTGACAATCGTCGAAGGTGCCCTCGATGGCGAGCGCATGCACG
>DATEJC010000198.1:0-11151 GCA_035278345.1 Bradyrhizobium sp.
AAACAAGCCGTTAGCGCGCTGGATATCGGAATTTCTGGCAGCTCGAGCCGTCCACCCCGGCGCACTCGGCCGTCTTAGCCGTTTGCCTATGAACGGCAGATGACTGTTCCGCGGGGGGGAACCGGCCTTGCTGCCCCCGGCTGTTAACCAGGCCGCCGCAACGGGGGTGCAACCTTTGTCGGTCTCGAATATGCCTTAGTCTCGCACGAATAATGCCGAGGAAATTCCACGAATCCCTCGCGCAATGGGCACTGCCTGGGATTCGGGACCGGGGACCATATGGGTCAAGTCAGGATGAGGGCCGACCGGCACTGGTCAGAACGGTGCGCATCGTCTTCGCGCACGGTGGCGTTCGTGCTGGCGGCGTTCGGGTTCAGCGCCGCTGTTGCTACGTGGGTCGCCGACCCCGGCGATGCCGCCCTCGTCTCGGCCAATGCCGCGCCATCACGGTCCCCCGGCACTTCAAGTTTTGACGAACGCTTTCTGCCGGCGCCATCGTCGGAATCGCAGGCTCGGCATTTCTCGACGCAGTCGCTCAATCGTGCGGCAACTGCCATTGTCGACATCCGCGTGCTGCAGGCCAAGGAGCAACTAAAGCGGCAGATGCAGTCGCAGGACTGGCGTACCGTCGCCGATGAGCCGGCCTCGCCCGCTGCCGCCACGGCGGTGCCGCTGCCGCGGGCGCGTCCTTCGGATGCGCGGATCGAAGCCGCCAGCCGCGCGGCGATGCCCGCCGACGCCGCGCAGGGCGACCAGCGCACGCTGATGCAAAAGCTCTCCGATTTCTTCCCCGGCCGCGTCACCCTGGCTTCGCTCACTTCGGGCGACGGCCTGTTCCGCTCCGGTCCTGATCTCGGCTCGCTCGGCTATGACAGCTTCACCGCGGTCTACGACATCTCCGCCCAGGTGGTGTACCTGCCGAACGGCGCCAGGCTCGAGGCGCATTCCGGCCTCGGCAACCGCATGGACAAGGTCGACAGCGTCGGCGAGCGCATGGTCGGCGCCACCCCGCCCGGCACCTATGAGTTGCGGCCGCGCGAAAAACTGTTTCACGGCGTGCGTGCGTTGCGGCTCATTCCGGTCGACAGCGGATCCACGCTTGGCCGCACTGGCCTGCTCGCGCACAGCTATCTGCTCGGCCCCAACGGCGATTCCAACGGCTGCGTGTCGATCCGCGATTACGAGCGCTTCCTGAAAGCCTACAGCGACGGCGACGTCACGCGGCTCGTCGTGGTGCCGAACCTCACCGATTCCATCACCGCTTCCCGAAGGTCGCCGGCGCCGTCATGAGCCGAACCGATCCCGCGCCGCTGCGCGATGCGTCGGCATCGGAAACGCCGCTGCGGACCACGTTCCGCATCAAGGTCAACGGTCAGAGCGTTTCGATCGGCACGGTCGGCCAGGCTTTCCGCTTCATCACCAGCCTTTCCGCCATCGAGTGGATGGAGTTTCGCGCCCTGCATGAGGACGCGCTGCTGTGGCTGCAGCGCGCCGCGGCGAACGCAATGTTAAGCGTGCAGGCGACCAACGCGCTGCGCACGCTGTTCGTGCGGGCGAAGCTGCTGTGACGGAGCTAGCCGGCACTCACCTAGGCCGAAGCGCCTGAAGCGTGGCGAGAGCTCGCTGAAATGCGTTGGCGCTGGCGGTGCGATTGGCCGCTACAGCCTGCCGGGCGGCTCCGGGATCGTCGAAGCCATGTACCGCACCCTCGTAGAGCACGACGTCGATCGGGCTGCCGGCCTTGCGCGATCGTTCGGCGAACTGCCGGCAGAAGACCGGTGAGACTTCCTCGTCCTCCGACGCAAGGAACATCGTGACCGGGACCGCCGTAGCGAGCGTGGGTTCGAGCAACGCCTTCGGGCCGCAGCCGGGATAGAACACGAGCGCGGCACGGAAGCCTGACTTCTGCGTGCCCTGCCGCTGAACCACGTTGAGTGCCGTGCTTCCGCCATTGGACCATCCCTGCAGGAAGACGTCGCTGCCGGCGACATCGCCGCGCTTTCGCAAATATGCGAGCGCCCCCTCGGCATCGAGCGGCCGTACCGTCTTCTCGTTGACATCCTCGCGATTGGCATCGCCATGGGTAAAGCGGCCGAAGCCGTGGGCCTTGCCGCGCGGCCCAAAGCTGTCGATCAGCAGAGCGAGATAGCCGCGCGCGGCCCAATACTCGCCCCACATACGGTGACGCTTCGACAAGGTAGCTGCGTTGCAGGGCGACTTGGTCGACCGGGCGACCAGCGTGCAATTCGCGTTCACGTTCGCGGAGTAGGGGCCGCCACGGCCGTGGAGCAGCA
Organism: Bradyrhizobium sp.; assembly: GCA_035278345.1. Classification (GTDB taxonomy): domain Bacteria; phylum Pseudomonadota; class Alphaproteobacteria; order Rhizobiales; family Xanthobacteraceae; genus Bradyrhizobium. The sequence goes on from DATEJC010000198.1 coordinate 2,295, forward strand.
CGATTGCCGGATGCGGTCCGCTCGCCGACGGCGCGAAGAGATAGCCGACGATTTCGGTGCGGCCATCGGCGCTGGCAAAATACAGGGTTTCCGGTTTGCCGGCAGAAGCTGCAGAAGGCAGGGCCATGGCAAGGACAAGCAGGCCTAGGAAGCGACGGGTCATCTGGACTCGGATGTTTCGAGCCAGCTTAAAGGCGAGAGCGCTGAGTGGCTAGCCGTGAGTTCCCGCTTCACATCGTTGCGAGATGTGGCGCAGATCACAGGGCAAATCCGCGTGCCGTTCTAATCAGGCGCTGCGACCACGGCGCGGTTTTCCATCAGGGAGATTTGCCATGATGCGCTTGATTGTTTCTGCATTTGTAGCAGTTGCACTGTTCGCTGCGACCACCGTATTGCGCTCGCATTCGATCTCGGGCAACGACGCCGCGCGAACCGCCATGATGCCGAGCGTGCAGGAATTGCAGCACGCCACCGACACCAGCAAGCTGCCGGTTGAGGAGTTCGAGGATCGTTCGCTGGTCTACCCGAACCGGTCGTCGCGCTAAGCTACTTTACTCCAACGGTTGGACAGGCGGCGCCTTTGATGCGGTCTTTGCTGCACGCGGCGATGCCGCGGGGGCAGGAGAAGCCTCGTGCAGGGCGGCCTGGCTGTCGCGGTAGGACGCGGGCGCTGCGCGGTTGGCGGTGCTGCGCGGTTGGCGCGCGGAGGTGCTGCGGCCGCGCGTGCCCCAGGCGCGCGACATCGAGGGCCCTGCGGTATAGCCGATGACTGCGCCTGCGACAGCACCGATCGGGCCGAGCACGACCGCGCCCGATACCGCGCCGATCGCTGCGCCAGTCGCGCGCTCGCCCGCAACCGCTGCAGTCGAGACCATCATGGCCATTGCCACGATCGCGATCTGTTTCCTCATCTGAGTTCCTCTGCGTCTCGTCGGCGCAACAAGCACGAGGAATGCGGCGACAAGAGTGCGACAGCGCGGTTAAATCTGTTTGAAGCTAAGACGTGGCGTCTCTGCCACAGCTCCGATGATGTCGGGATTGTGGCAACTTGTTAGTCTGGTTCCCATGAGCAATCGCATCCTGGTCTTTTACGGCTCGTATCGCTCTGACCGCATGGGCATTCGCCTTGCGCAGTTCGTGGTCGAGGGATTCCGTGCGCGTGGCGACGATGTCGAACTAATCGACGCCAGGGAAGTGAACCTTCCGATGCTCGATCGCATGTACAAGGAGTACCGCAAGGGCGAGGCGCCGGCGGTGCTGGAGAAGCTCGCCGGAGAAATCCGCGAGGCCGACGGCTTCGTGTTCATCACCGGTGAATATAATTGGGGCGTTCAGCCCGGCCTCAAGAACCTCACCGACCATTTCCTCGAGGAATGGTTCTGGCGCCCCGCGGCGATCGCGAGCTATTCCGCCGGCCGCTTTTCCGGCGTGCGCGCCGCCTTGATCTGGCACGGTACGCTCTCCGAGATGGGCATGGTAGTGGTATCCTCCACCATCTCGGCAGGGCCGATCGCGCAGACGCTGTCGGAGGAAGGCAAGCCGATCGGCGACGGCGGCAAGGCGCTGGTGCGCGCCTTCCCGCGCTTTGCCGACGATTTCGTTTGGTGGGTGGAGGCCGCCAAGGCACAGCGCGCGCGGAAGAAGCCGCCCTATTGAGCGGGTGCCGGCGGCGAGCCGGTTAACCGCACGTCGTCGTTATTTCGGATACCTCGGATTTGTGGCATCGTCTCCCGGCTGGACCGCTGTTACGGCCCTGAAACCAGGGAGACTGCCATGTCCATGTATATGCTCCTGTGCAATTACACCGAGCAAGCCGTACGCAACATGAAGGAAATGCCGAAGCGCCGTGAGGCGGCGTACGACAAGGCGAAAAAGCTCGGCGTGGAAATCAAGGCCGCCTATCTCGCGCTCGGCGCGCACGATCTCGTCATCCACGTGGAAGCGCCCAACGACGAGACCATCGCCAAATTTGTGCTGTCGCTGGCGGCCATGGGAAACCTGCGCACGACCACCGTCAGGGTGTTTCCCGAGTCCGAATTCGAAAAGATCGTCGGCGGACTCGTGTAGTCGACCCGGAAGAAGCCGCCAGATCGATATGGGCTACGCTTCGCTCGCGCCCGCGATCGCGTGAGCCATCGCCTTGGCAGCCGCCGCCGACTTGAGGCCGCTGTCGCGCGCCAGCGTGCGCCACGTGAAGAAGCTCAACGCAAGCTGCAGCATCGCGCGCTGCCTTGCGTTCAGCTTCACGCCCAGCACCTCCGCGCAGGCCGCCATGAAAGGGCCCATGCGCAACTCGCTGACCTCGCGGGTAAGCGGATGGAATTCCGCATCGCGCAGCACGCAGCCGATAAGATCGGCGTTGCGCTCGAACCAGGCGTAGAGCGCGGCGAGGCCGGTCCGCAGCCGCTCGTTCCGGTCAGCGATGGTGCGCCAGGCGGATGCGTCGGGCAGGGCATCGCGCTCCAGGGTCAGCCCCGAGCAGGCCATGAGCAGGCTGCGTTCGTCCGGAAAATGAGCGTAAAGCGTGTGGCGCTGCACGCCGGCGCGTTCCGCCACCATGCTGAGCGTCGTCTGCGCGGGTCCGAATTGCCCGTGCAACTCGACCGCGGCCTCAACAATCCTGAGCCGCGTCCCCGCCTGCTGCTCGGCGCGGCGTTTGAGGGTATAGCTTCGCGTCATATTTTCATTGCACAGCGATGTGCATCCATATTGACAGATCCCCGTAATTTCGATACACGGCAGTGTATAGTGAAAATAGGCCAACGTCCACTGCCTCGACAATGCCTGCGGCGGCGGACGGAAACCATTGCCTGGAGAAAGTCATGCAGACCAAGATTTACGAGATCGCCGACGGCATTTACCGGCTTTCCACCTTCGTGCCCGACATCGCGCCGCCCGCCGGCTTCACCTTCAACCAGTTTCTGGTTCTCGGTGACGAGCCGCTGATGTTCCACACCGGCTTGCGCAAGATGTTCGCAACCAATCTGGAAGCGCTGAGCCGCATCATTCCGCCGTCCCAATTGCGCTGGATCGCCTTCGGCCATTTCGAGGCCGACGAATGCGGCGCGATGAACGAATGGCTCGCGGTAGCGCCGCAGGCCCAACTTGCGCACGGCCATACCGGCTGCATGACCTCGCTGAACGACATGGCCGATCGCGCACCGCGGCCGCTCGCCGACGGCGAGACGATCGAGATCGGGCAAGGCCGCCGCATCCGTTATATCGATACCCCGCACACCCCGCATGGGTGGGACGCCGGTGTGATCTTCGAAGAGAAGACCGCGACGCTGATGTGCGGCGACCTTTTCACGCAGGTCGGTGACGGTCCTGCCCTGACGCAGGGCGACGTCGTGGGACCTGCCATCGCAGGCGAAGACCTGTTCAATTATTCCAGCCTCAGCCCGGGTATGGGCGCGACGCTGCGCCGGCTTGCGACGCTCTCGCCACGCACCCTGGCGCTGATGCACGGGCCCTCATTCGAGGGCGATGGCGCTGCGGCGCTTCGCGCACTGGCCGACGATTACGACCGCCGAAGCGGAGGGCTCAGGATCGCAGCCTGAGCACCGCTACATCGCGATGACGCATCTTCGAATCGTCATCGCGATTTATCGCGCTTCCTCATCATGGGGTTTCGGCGGCGCGCGATGCTGCGGCGATGACCGGGTGCCGAGTTCCTGGCAGGGAAGCGGCGCCCAGTTGCCGTCAGGGCCGAGCTGATAGGAGAAGCAGGTCGGCGACGCATCCTCTTCGGTGTCGGCCTTCGGCGCCTTGGTGTTCTTGGCGAAGGCCGGGGTTGCGAGCACGGCAAGTGCTGTGAGCGCGACGAAGGTCGGATTTGCCATTCGCATTTTCGATCCTCCTTTCGAATCCGCTTTATCCGGGAAAGGGATTGTGGTGATTTTTGGCCGAGGCGATCCGACCTTCGGCTGAGGAGTTTCCATGAGCCTGCTGCAAAATCCATTCGATCCCGCACGCGAGGCGGCGCTGGTGACCGGCGCGGGCAACGGCATCGGCCGCGCGATCGCGCAGGCGCTGGTGGGCGAGGGCGTGCGCACGGTGTTTGCCGACATCAGCGCGGAGCGGGTGGCGGAGGCGGTGAAGTCCTCGCCGCGGTCTGAACTCGCGGTAGGCTGGACCGGCGATCTCGCCGATCGAGCCGCTTGCGAGGCGCTGCTGGCGCATGCGCGTGGCGCGTTGGGGCAGGTCACGCATTTCGTGCATTCGGCCTCGCCGCCGCGGCGCGAGGCGGATCATGCGCTTTCCGTCAGCGATGAAACGTGGCGGCAGATGCATGCCGTCAATCTCGAGGCCGGCTTTCATCTGGCGCGCGAGCTTTCGCGAGCGCTGATCGCGGCGAGGGCGCCGGGCTCGTTCCTGTTCCTCACTTCGTTACACGCGGGCACACCGCGCAACCTGCCGCATTACTCCACCACGAAAGCCGGCGTGGCGATGCTGGTGAAGGAGCTGGCAAAGACGCTCGGCCGCTACAATATCCGCGTCAACGCGCTGGTGCCCGGCGCGATTGCCGCGGGCGGCTTTGTCGCCGATCCATCGCTCGCAAGACACATCCCGCTCGGTCGTATCGGCCAGGCGCAGGATCTTGCGCCGATGGCGCTGGCGGTGCTCTCCAACAAGCTGTCGGCCTATGTGACCGGCGCGGCGTTCACCGTCGACGGTGGGCTGGCGCTGACGAACTGGTTCGATCCGCCAGCGCTGGATCTCTAATACCGGTCAGAGAGCGGCATCGGCATCGGCGGGCGCACCACCGGCTCGCCATTCGGCTGCGTCGTTGCCTGCGGCGTCGAGTGCGGCGGATAGGCCGGAGGCGCGACAGCGGGCGCCGGCGGAGGCGGCACGGCCGCCGCCTGCATCGCGGGAGGATAGGCCGCGCGCGGCGGATGCGGCGCAGGTCGTGGCGGGAGGGCCGTGACCTTCGGCTTCGGCGCCGGAGCGGGCGGACGGACGACAGGCGCTGGGGGCGCAGCGGCCTGCTGGTTCGCCTTCAGGGTTTCGATGGTGGCCTTGAGCTGTTCGACCTGCTGGCCCATTGCGGCGAGATCGCGCGCCATCGACTGGATCTGTTGCTCGGCTTCCGGCGGCAGCGCGGCGGCGCTGCTGGATGTGCCGGCCTCCGCGGGCGGCTGCGCGGCCGCCTGTGTCTCCGCCGCCGGTTGCGCGGCGGCCTCGGTGGACGTTTCTGCTACGGAGCTTGCGGCCGGCGACGGCACCCAGCTCGCAAGCGTCTGCGTTGCCGTGTCGCCATGATGCTTCCAGGCTGCCGCGGCGACCGCACTGACCAGCGCGAACACGAATGCGGTGACCCCGCGTTTCATCCAGGCGCGCGTCGCCGATTTTTTCTTCAGTACGGGGTTGTCGTTGACGTCGGTGGCACGAAACGTGTTGTCGACCTTGGGTGCCGCGGTCTCCGCCGCGTGGCGGATCTCGGCGAACAGCTTTTCGCGGCTCATCGCGTCGTCAGCAGGTTTCGCCTTGCGGCCGGCCCAGTCGGCCGGAACGATATCGGGCGCGATCGGCGCGTCGTGCGGGTCGTCTTCAATATTTCGCAACGAATGCATCAAGAATCCCCATGCTGGTCGTCCATCCTGCCCGCAGGCACGAGTCCAGCCGGGTTTGACGTGAGCAAGGCAAGGGGATGGAGAGTCTGAGGCGGGGGAACCCTGGGGAAAATGAGCAGGACGGGTTGAGCGGAGCAAGACCCATCAACGTCGTTAACCGCTGACGCTATCGATGGATATGGAGCTCGCTCAACCCATCCTACGCGAGCTAACTAGGCCGCCGCGGTCTGTGCCAGCTTCTCGCGCGTCTTGGCTTCGATCAGCGCGGCATAGCGGCCGAACTCGCTCGCCATCTCCAGCAGCTTTTCGCGCACGACGGTGTCGGTCACGCGGTCCGCCATGCGGCGGGCGCGATCGGCCTGAAAGCGATAGTGGTCAACTTCGAGCATTTGCGTATCCCTCTCAGCGGCTGCGCTGAAAATTTCTCTTCAAGGCTCAGGCAGCAATCCGGCGGCGGCGAATCTCGAGGAGCCGCATCACGACGTAAAAGCGGTAGAGCATGGTGAGGAGCGCCTGCATGATCGAACCCCATCGTTTGATCACTTGTCGGCAACGCTAACGGCCTTCCGTTTCCGGATGTCTTTCTGGCAAGCCCAAAATGGTTTCGTCGCCGGGGGCCCTTTGTTTCGTCGGCCGGGCCCGGGACGAAATACCGTTCACGAAGGCGCGATTTCCAGCGGGTGGCGAAGGCGTCCACAGGCCTGAGGGGGCCAGATAGGGCTTGATCGGGCTCGGGGCCGCAATCTGAGCCAAGTTTCCGGTAAACTTTCACGGATTGCAGCAGCCGGCTGATTCGGCGGGGAAATCCCTGATAGCGCGGGGGGACGAGATGTCATTCTTCAGGCGTGAACTTGGCCCGGTCGAGCGCTTCGAGACTGCATTGCGAGAAAAGCAGACCGTGCGGCTGAAGCTGGCGGCCAAGTCCCATGCCGCGGACGCGATCGTCACCGAAAAGCGCAAGACCGCAGAAAAGCTCGCGGTCGCCGGCGCGGCCGATGCAAAACTGGCGCGCGCGGAGGCCGAACTACGCACCGTCGAGGAACGCGCCAAGATGCTGCGCGCGGAGCTTGCCGAATTCGACGAGCAACTCGTCTCCACCGAGCGGGCGCTGGCGGAAGCCAAGGCGCAGCGCGAGCGCGATCGCATTGCCGATGCGATCGAGGCGATGGCGGCGGCGATCGAAAAGGCCGCACCGGGATTCGACGCCGGCGCGGCCGGCCTGCTTGCTGCGGCTGGCCAAGACACGCCGTCGATTCCGCAAGCGGCGAGATTTTCGGCCAGCATCGATGCGGTGCGCCACGAAGTGCTGTCGGCAGTGGAATTGATTTGCTGGGAACTGCGCTCGGCGGCCGCAAGTACGCGCAGTGGCAATGCCAATGCGGGGCAACTCGCGGCGGCCGAGCCGGAACAGCCGGCGCTGCCGGATAGCCAGCGGCAATTGATCTACACGCTCAACCCGCTGCAATGGCGCGAGGGCGCCGAGCTGAAGCGCGTGCCGGCATTTTCGGCGGTGGCTATGCCGAAATACCTGCTGCCGATCGCGCTGCGCCACCAGCATGTTGACCACATGAATGCGCGGCGCGTGCAGACCTTGATGCACGTACACGGCAATGGCGCTGCCCAGACTGAGGTCAGCGCGGACGATCCGCGCCTGGTCGATCTCGATGCGCTGGCGGCGGATACGCCGGAGAAGCGTGCCGACGTCGCCTGAGCACGGCAGCTCTTACTGCCCGACCGGTTCGATTGCGATGCCGTTGCGGCGGGCGCAGGCGCGCAGCCAGGGGATGACGCTGGACTGCACCGGGAATTCGAAATTGTCCGACACCGGTGACTTCATCACCGCGCGGGCGCCGTTCTCCAGCGCCTTGGCGAGCGCTTCGCCATGCTGCGGGAAGATGCCGATCTCGTCGGGGCCCTGAACCTGCGCCGTGAAGCCGGTGAAGGGAGCGTCGCCGATCTTCAAGGTGGCCTCGACCGCGTTGCCTTCCGGCAGACGCAGGTTGGAATCCTTCAGCAGCATGGTCAGCCCCTTCTTTTGGCTCACCATCAGGAAGGTCGCCAGGTGTCGCGGGCCGGCATCGGTGCCGGCGTAATAATGGCGGCGGATGAAGCAGACGATGATCTGGCCCTCATTATTGCGCAGCTCGGAAGCGTCCCAGCTATTGATCTTCTGCTTGTCCTCGATGCCGGGCGGGCCGGCCTTGGTCGCCGGCATCACCAAGATCTTCGGCGAGCGCAGCCGTGGGGTTGGCAGCGGCGGGCCGTCGGGATCGGTGACCTTGTCGATGGGGATGTCAAACGTCTTGCCGCAGGCCTTCAGCCAGTTCAGTGCTTCCGCGGGCAGGTTGATCTCGATCACGCCGGAATCGACGCCGCTTCCCTCGGAGCGCAGCAGCACTTGCTTCGCTTTGCCGAGCGCCTCGAGCGCTGCGGCGGCATCGCCGGGATGGTAGGCGTGCGCGGTGCCGATCTGGAACGTCACCGCCGGGAAAGTGCGTTCGCCGAGCGCGATTTCCGCTTGGTCGTCAAAGGTCAGTTCGGAGGGCAGGCCATCGTCATGGATCACGAAGACGAGGCCGCTGCCGCGGCTGATGTTGATCGAAAAGCTGGTGTTGACGGGCCCGTCCGGCCCGATGCGCCAGCGCGGGGCAACCAGCACGCATTGCCGGACCTTGCCGTCCGGCCCGGTCTGCGGCAGTGCGGCCCAAACCCCTTGAGGAAAGCGTATCTGCTGGCCGGCGACAGGTTTGGGCTGCGGAGCGGCTGATGACGCTGTTGCCGTAACGATGAGCGCAGCAAGCGCGAGCGCCAGGCGTCGAAACGTGGCTTTGGAAGTGGCGGACATGGGCGCGTTCACGCGGAAAATGGGTGAGGGATGCTTTCGCATTGGACGGCGATGGCGGCCGGAAGGTTCACCTGCTTGGGGCGGCAACAGGCGCCTTTGTGGCGGGAATCGGCATGCGGCGGCCCGCGCGGCAGGCGCAGAATGGCGTGTGGGATGCTGGAACGGAACCCCGGGCCCGGTGGTTGACAGGCCAACCGCCGCCAATGCTTGCGGCACCGATCGATCGACACGAGGAGAGCGCCATGATTTCCGAGATGCAGATCCACGTGATTGCGCGCCAGATGTTCGAGAAGCACGGCGCGGCGGCCATTCATCAGGCTGCGCAGAATGCGATCTCCTGCGAGAAGAAGGGGGACGAAGAGGAAGCGCGCGAATGGCGCCACCTCGAGGAAGCCATGAAGATGATGCGCGGCCCGCATCAGCCGTGAGGGGCTGA
>DATEJC010000199.1:0-16166 GCA_035278345.1 Bradyrhizobium sp.
GGCGACTAATCGTAAAATCGTAGCTGTTTTGCGGGAAATCGACGATGCGCAGGCCCTTGCGGCTCGCTTTGGCGGTGCTGGCCACTCTCGCCGGCGCCATTGCCGCGCCTGCTGCGGAAAACGGGGAAATCGACAAGGCCAAAGCGGCGGCCGCCTTCGACAAGCGGCTGTTTGCCGGCGCTCTGGCGCCGAAATCGACCTTTGCCTGCTTCGTGCGGATCTACGATGCCGAGCATCTGGCGAAACATCCCAGGCAGAAGGTCGCGGCGATGAAGCTGCTGGTCACCGCGGAGCATCCGCCGGATGACAAGATCACCAACTATTCTTTCCGCCTCGGCGTGAAATATCGCTATCGCGCCGGCACTTTCGATTCATCCGGCTCCTGCAGCCACGTGATCGCCGAGAATGCGAGCGGCGAAATCCGCCCCGGCTGCGGCGTCGATTGCGACGGCGGCGGCATCGATGTCGGCGTCTCCAAGGACGACAAATCGGCGATCATGCGGCTCGAACGCGTGCGTGTCTGGCAGAACAACAAGCCGGACGACGATGCCAAGCACTCGCTGGTCGCGGGCGCCGACGACAAGATTTTCGGCCTCGAGCGCACCGACAACAGGGAATGCGCGTCGCTGGTCACCGACCGCAAGGAACTCGCCGCTATCCGGCGCAAATGAAGGGGAACGCCATGTATCGACGCAGCCTGTTGTGGGGAGTGCTTTCCGCGGCCGCCGGCCTACTCGCTGCGTCCGGGGCCAACGCAACCACCAAAGCAACCACCGAGACGCCCACCCCCGGCAAGCTCAAGGTGGTCTATCACCTCAACGACCTCGACAAGGTCAATTTCGTTCTGGGCAACATCCAGAATCACTTTGACGGGGTCGGCGGGCCGGACAACGTCATCATCGCGTTGGTGGTCCATGGCCAGGCACTGAAGGCGTTCCATTCGGCCTCCGCCAACCCTGACGTCAGCAAGCGGGTCGGGCAATTCTCCAAGGTGGGCCTCGAAATGGCGGCCTGCGGCAACACCATGAAATCGCAGCACGTCACCGTGAACGAGCTGCTGCCGGGCTTCGTAGCGGCCGACAAGGGCGGCGTGGTGCGCATCGCTGAATTGCAGTCGCAGGGGTACCTGTACCTGCGGCCATGAAGGCCGGACGGCGGTCACGAAAAAGCGCTGGAACAGCCGGCAGTTATCCAGGATCGAACCGGTCCGGGCGGCGTTATCCCCGCAACATTTCCTGATTCATCGAGGCCCGTGCCGGGGCTGGTTGACAATCCCGCTTTGCGTCAGAAAGCTGGCTCCCAACAGCCGCCGGACGGCCAATTCCCAAGCAGAAACAGGCACCATGAATTCCGTCAAAGCACTCGAAACCCATGGCCAGGCCGTCTGGCTCGACTTCCTCGCGCGTGGCTTTATCGCCAAGGGCGATTTGAAGAAACTGATCGACACCGACGGCGTGAAGGGCGTCACCTCCAATCCCGCGATTTTCGAGAAAGCGATCGGAAGTTCCGACGAATATGACGGCTCGATTGCCAAGGCGCTGAAGCAAGGCGACCGTTCGGTGGCCGATCTGTTCGAGGCCGTGGCAGTCGAGGACATCCAGGCGGCCGCCGACGTGCTGAGGCCGGTCTATGACGCGACCCATGGCGGCGACGGCTTCGTCAGCCTGGAAGTGTCGCCGTATCTGGCGAACGACACCAAGGGCACGATCGCGGAAGCCAAGCGGCTCTGGAAGGACGTGAGCCGCAAGAATCTGATGGTGAAGGTGCCGGCGACCGAGGAAGGACTGCCCGCCATCGAGGCGCTGACCGCCAAAGGTCTTTCCATCAATATCACCCTGCTGTTCTCGCAGAAGGTCTATCGCAAGGTCGCAGAAGCCTACCTCGCCGGGCTGGAAAAATACATCGCCGGCGGCGGTGATCCCTCGCATGTCGCGAGCGTGGCAAGCTTCTTTGTCAGCCGCATCGATACATCCGTGGACAAGCAGCTCGACGAGAAGATCGCCAAGGCCAACGATCCCTCCGAGAAGGAGCGCCTTGCGGCGTTGAAGGGCAAGATCGCGATCGCCAACGCGAAGCTGGCGTACCGGGACTACAAGAAGCTGTTCGCGGGTCCCCGCTGGGAGAAGCTGGCGGCCAAGGGTGCGAAGCCGCAGCGGCTGCTGTGGGCTTCCACCGGCACCAAGAACAAGGATTACTCCGACGTCCTCTATGTCGAGGAGCTGATCGGCCCCAACACCATCAACACCGTGCCGCCGGCGACGCTGGATGCGTTCCGCGACCACGGCAAGCTGCGCGACAGTCTCGAGGAGAATGTCGAGGATGCCGCACGTGTGCTGGAGGAGCTGGAGCGCTCCGGCATTTCGCTGGATGCGATCACGGCCGAGCTCGTGGTCGACGGCGTCAAGCTCTTTGCGGATGCCGCGGACAAGCTCTATGGCGCCGTCGCCTTCAAGCGCGCAACCGTGCTTTCCGGCGGCATCGATGCGCAGAAGCTCGCACTGGGTGACGCGCTTGGCAAAACGGTCGCAAAGAGCACCGAAGAATGGCGCGCCTCGGCGAAGGTCCGCAGGCTGTGGAGCAAGGACAAGTCGGTGTGGACAGGCGATGACGAGAACAAATGGCTGGGCTGGCTCGATAGCCCCGCCAAGGCCGACATCGCCGACTACGAGGATTTCGCGCAGCGCGTGAAGGGTCAGAAATTCACCGACGCCGTCGTGCTCGGCATGGGCGGCTCGAGCCTGGGTCCGGAGGTGCTGGCGGAGACCTTTCCTCAAAAGGCCGGCTTCCCGAAGCTGCATGTGCTTGACTCCACCGATCCCTCGCAGGTGCGCTCGATGGAGAAGGCGGTCGACATCGCAAAAACGCTGTTCATCGTCTCCAGCAAGTCCGGCGGCACCACCGAGCCGAATGCAATGAAGGATTATTTCTACGACCGCGTGGCGAAGGCGATCGGCAAGGACAAGGCTGGACACAGATTCATCGCGGTGACCGATCCCGGCTCGTCGCTGGAGAAGGTGGCGGCGAAGCAGGGTTTTGCCCGCGTCTTCCATGGCGAGCCGACCATTGGCGGGCGCTACTCCGTGCTCTCGCCATTCGGCCTCGTGCCGGCTGCTGCCGCGGGCATCGACGTGCGCGCGCTGGTTACCAATGCGCTATCGATGGTGCGCTCCTGCGGCGCCGACGTGCCGCCGCACGAGAACCCGGGCGTGCAGCTTGGCCTCGCGATGGGCCTTGCGGGGCTGGAAGGCCGCGACAAGGTAACGATCTTTTCCTCGAAGAAGGTCGCCGATTTCGGCGCCTGGGCCGAGCAGCTGATCGCGGAATCCACCGGCAAGGATGGCAAGGGCCTGATTCCGATTAATGGCGAGACGATTGGGGCGGTGTCCGCCTACGGCGACGACCGTTTCTTCATCGACCTGCGCACGGCGGACGAGGACAACGACGTGCATGACGCAGCGCTCGCAACGCTGGAGAAGGCCGGCCATCCCGTGGTGCGGATCGTGATGCAATCGCTCGACCATCTTGGCCAGGAATTCTTCCGCTTCGAGCTCGCGACCGCGGTGGCGGGCGCGATCCTCGGCATCAATCCGTTCAACCAGCCGGATGTGGAATCCGCAAAGATCAAGACTCGGGAATTGACCTCCGCGTTCGAGAAGACGGGCAAGCTGCCGGCCGAGACGCCGGTGGTCACGTCCGCGGAAGCCGATCTCTACACCGACGAGCAGAACGCGGCCGAGCTGCGCAAGGCAGGCGCCAACGGCGATCTCGATTCCTGGATCAGGGCGCATCTGTCGCGCTCGGAGAGCGGCGACTATGTCGCCCTCCTCGCTTATATCGAGCGGGACGGCGATCACATCGAGGCACTGCAGCAGATGCGGCTCGCGGTGCGCGACGCAAAGCGCCTCGCGACCTGCGCCGAATTCGGGCCACGCTTCCTGCACTCCACAGGACAGGCCTACAAGGGCGGGCCCGACAATGGCGTGTTCCTGCAGATCACCGCGGACGAGAAGAAGGACCTCAAGGTGCCCGGCCAGAAGGCCAGCTTCGGCATCATCAAGGCGGCGCAGGCGCGCGGCGATTTCGACGTGCTGACCGAGCGCGGCCGCCGGGCGCTCCGCGTGCACCTGAAGGGCGATCTTGCCTCCGGGCTGAAGGCGCTGGATGCCGCGATCTCGGCGGCGCTGAACTAGGACAGGTCAGATGCAGCTCGGAATGATTGGCCTGGGGCGGATGGGCGGCAACATCGTCCGCCGCCTGATGCAGCGTGGGCACTCGACCGTCGTCTATGACAAGGACCAGAAGGCGGTCGCCGCGCTTGCAGCCGGGGGCGCGGTTGGCGCCGCGACGCTGGAAGAGTTCGTGCAGAAGCTGAAGCCGCCGCGCGCAGCCTGGGTGATGCTGCCGGCGGGTGCGATCACCGAAGCGACCGTCGATACACTCGCCAGCCTGATGCAGAAGGACGACGCCATCATCGACGGCGGCAACTCGTTCTGGCAGGACGACGTCCGCCGCGGCAAGGCGCTGCGCGCCAAGGGGCTGCATTATCTCGACGTCGGCACTTCCGGCGGCGTCTGGGGACTGGAGCGCGGCTATTGCATGATGATCGGCGGCGACAAGTCGGTGGTCGACCGGCTCGATCCGATCTTTGCGGCGCTGGCGCCGGGGATCGGCGACATCCCGCGCACGCCGCATCGCGAGGGCCGCGACGGCAGGGTAGAGCAAGGTTACATCCACGCCGGCCCGACCGGGGCCGGTCACTTCGTGAAGATGATCCACAACGGCATCGAATACGGGCTAATGCAGGCCTATGCCGAAGGATTCGACATCCTCAAGAACGCCAATATCGACGCCCTGCCCGCCGAGCATCGCTTCGATTTCGACATCGCCGACATCGCGGAAGTGTGGCGGCGCGGCAGCGTGATCCCATCCTGGCTGCTCGATCTCACCGCCTCAGCGCTCGCCGAAAACGGCACGCTCGACAATTATTCCGGCTATGTCGAGGATTCCGGCGAGGGCCGCTGGACGGTGAATGCCGCGGTCGATGAAGCGGTGCCTGCGGAAGTGCTGACCGCGGCGCTGTTCGCCCGCTTCCGCTCGCGCAAGGAACATACCTTTGCGGAAAAGATTTTATCCGCAATGCGTGCGGGTTTCGGCGGCCATCGCGAGCCGAAGAAGTCCGGTCCGAAGGCTTAAGGCCATGGCGAAGGGACAAGCAAAACAGAAAAGGCCGGATCCCTGCTGCTTCGTCATCTTCGGCGTAAGGGGCGACCTGACCCATCGCTTGGTGACCCCTGCCCTCTACAATCTTGCCGCCAGCGATCTGTTGCCGGAAAAGTTCTGCGTGGTCGGCGTCGCGCGCAAGGGGATGACCGACGACCAGATGCGCGAGGACCTGATAAAGGGCCTGCGCAAATTCGCGACACGGCCGGTGGATGAATCGATCGCGAAGCGGCTGCTTTCCTGCGTCACCTGTATCGAGGCCGATCCGGAAGATCCTGCCTCGTTCGACGCCATGCGCCAGCAGCTTGACGCGCTGGAGACCGCGCGCGGCACCGCGGGAAACCGGCTGTTCTATCTCGCAACGCCCCCCGCCGCCTTCCTGCCGATTGCCCGCGAGCTCGGCCGCACCGGCATGCTGAAGGAGAACGGCATGTGGCGGCGCCTGGTGGTAGAAAAACCATTCGGCACAGATTTGGCCTCGGCACGCGCGCTGAACGAGGCGTTGCTCAAGCTGATGGACGAGCACCAGATCTACCGGATCGATCATTATCTCGGCAAGGAAACGGTGCAGAACATCTTGGTGTTGCGCTTTGCCAACGGCATGTTCGAGCCGATCTGGAATCGCAACCACATCGACCATGTGCAGATCACGGTCGACGAGAAGCTCGGCGTCGGCCATCGCGGCAGCTTCTACGACGCCACCGGCGCGCTGCGCGACATGGTGCCAAACCACCTGTTCCAACTGCTGTCGCTGGTTGCGATGGAGCCGCCGGTGAAATTCGACGCGCATTCGGTGCGCTCCGAAAAAGGCGAGGTGCTGTCCGCGATCCAGACCCAGACCGAGGCGGAGGCGCTGCAGAATTCGGTGCGCGGCCAGTATCTCGCCGGCCGCATCGATGACAGCGAGCTCGACGACTATCAGGCGATCGCAGAGGTCCGTCCGAACTCGACGACCGAAACCTACGCCGCGCTGAAGCTCACCATCGACAATTGGCGCTGGGCCGGCGTGCCGTTTTACCTGCGCACTGGCAAGGCGCTGTGCACCAAGCGCACGGAGATCGCCATCAAGTTCAAGCAGGCGCCGTTCGCGATGTTCCGCGACACGCCGGTGGATCGGCTGTCGCAGAACTACATGATCATCTCGACCGAACCGACCGAAGGCATCGAGCTGCAGTTCAACACCAAGGTGCCGGGACCGACCATCGACATCGACGGCGTCGAGATGAAGTTCCGCTACAAGGATTACTTCCAGGCCGAGCCAAGCACGGGCTACGAGACGCTGATCTACGACTGCATGATCGGCGACAACATCCTGTTCCAGCGCGCCGATAGCGTGGAGGCCGGCTGGCAGGCGGTGCAGCCCTTCATCGACGCCTGGAAGAAGGCCGGACCTGAGGGACTGCAGACCTACAAGGCCGGCAGCGAGGGGCCGGAGCTGGCGGATGAGCTCCTGGCGCGCGACGGCCGAAGCTGGCGAAAGCTCGGCTGACGATGGAGCAGGCCGACATCCCTTCAAAGATTCCTTGCGCGCTGATCGTGATGGGCGTTTCCGGCGCCGGCAAGACCACGATTGCCGAAGCCCTTGCGCGGCGGCTGGGCTGGCGCTGCGAGGACGGCGACAAGTTTCACCCCGCCAGCAACGTCGCCAAGATGAGCGCGGGCCAGCCGCTGACCGACGAGGACCGCTGGCCCTGGCTGAAGGCGATCGCCGACGAGATCGACCGCCTGTGCGGCAAGCAGCAGCGTGCGGTGATCGCCTGCTCGGCGCTCAGGCGCGCCTATCGCGAGGTGCTGGTGCACGGCCGCGGGGACGTCCGCATCGTCTTCCTCGACGGCTCGCAGGAGCTGATCGCCGCACGCCTTGCCGCGCGCAAGGGCCACTTCATGCCGCCGGGCCTGCTCGACAGCCAGTTCCGAACGCTGGAGCGCCCCACTCCCGATGAAGGCGCGGTGACGGTGCCGATCGACGCAACGGTCGAGAGGATCGTCGACAACATTGTCAGCCAGTTGAAGCTTTCCCCCGCATGACATCCATCAAGCTTGTCGTATCCGACGTCGACGGCACCCTGCTGACGCAAGACAAGCGCATCACGGATGCCGCCAGGGCCGCGGTGCAGAAGCTGCATGCCGCCGGCATCGGCTTCACCATCGTCTCCAGCCGGCCGACCATCGGCATGGGTTTCCTGATCGCCCCGCTAGCGCTCGCGCTGCCGTTCGGCGCCTTCAACGGCAGCTCCATCGTCGATCCCGCGATGAAGCCGATCGAGCAACACTTCATCCCGGCTTCGGTCGTGGCGCGCAGCCTGGCGGTGCTCGAAAAATTCGGCACCGACGTCTGGCTGTTCAGCCACGACCAGTGGTTGATCCGCAATCCCAACGGCGAATATGTCGGGCACGAACAGCGAGCGATCCAGCATGCGCCGGCCATCGTCGCCGATTTTGCGCCGTATCTCGATGGCGTCAGCAAGATCGTCGGCGCCAGCTCGGACCCCAAGCTGCTGCAGCGCTGCACGGACGCGATGCAACAGGCGATCGGCCGCGAAGCCACCGCGGTGCGCTCGCAGACCTACTATCTCGACATCACGCCGCCCGGCCATGACAAGGGCACCTTTGTCGAGGCGATGGCAAAGCGGCTCGGCATTGCCTTCGCCAATGTCGCCGTTATCGGCGACATGGAGAATGACTTGCCGATGTTCGCCAAAAGCGGGCTCTCGTTCGCGATGGGAAATGCGGCGGACGAGATCAAGCGGCATGCGAACCATGTGACGGCGTCGAACGAGGATGAGGGATTTGCGAAGGCGGTAGAGATGATTTTGGCGCGCTAGCGCGGCATCCTCGCTGTCGTCGCGGCGAAAGCCGGGACCCACAATCACAGGATTGAGTTGTGGAGGCAAGCTGGAGCTCCAGCGCGTTTCAGCAATGCAGATTCGTGGTTATGAGCCTCGGCCTTCGCCGGGGCGACAGTCTTTTTCAATCGCTTCGACCTTTGTTCGATTACTTCGACCGCTGCACCGCCGGCTTCTCCGCGGTGCGCTTGGCATCGCTGAGGTTATGGGCGGTGTTGATCAGCGCGATATGGGTCAGCGCCTGCGGGAAGTTGCCGGTCTGCCGTTTCGCGCCAGTGTCGTATTCCTCGGCGAGAAGACCGAGATCGTTGGCGACATGGGCGACCCGATCGAACAGGGTTTGCGCCTTGGCGGTGTTGCCGGCCAACACGTGGGCGTCCGCCAGCCATAGCGTGCAGGCAAGGAATGCGCCTTCGATCGGCTGCTGCTCGTCGATGGGTTCGCGGGGATCGTGGCGCAGCACAAAGCCATCGCGCATCAGGTGGCGCTCGATCGCCGCGATGGTGCCGCGGATGCGCGGATCTTCCGGCGGCAGGAAGCCAATCGACGGCAACAGCAGCAGGCTCGCATCGAGCATTTTTGAGCCGTAGGATTCCACGAAGCTGTCGAGCTCGCGGTCAAAGCCCTTGTCGCAGACATCTTCGTGGATGATCTCGCGCAAGGTGCGCCATTTCTCCACCGGCGCCTTGAAGCCGAATTTTTCCGCGCTCTTGATGCCGCGGTCGAAGGCGACCCAGCACATCACCTTGGAGAATACATAATGCTTGCCCTCGCCGCGGCGCTCCCAGATGCCGTGATCGGGTTGATCCCAGATGCCGGCAAGATGCTGCAGCACCACGCATTCCATCGACCAGCTTACCTCGTCGAGCTTGAGCTTTGCCATCCGCGCCTGATGCAGGGCGTCGATCAGCTCGCCATAGACGTCGAGCTGCAGCTGCGCATGCGCGGCATTTCCGACGCGGACGGGCTTTGCGCCCTCATAGCCGTCGAGCCAGCCGGCCTCCCATTCGAGCAGGCGCCGCTGGCCCCAGATGCCATACATGATCTGCATCAGCGCCGGCGAACCCGCTACCGCACGCAGCAGCCAGCTGTGCCAGGCCAGCGCTTCCTCGGTATAGCCGGAGTTCATCAGCGCCAGCAGCGTGAAGGTGGCATCGCGCAGCCAGCAGAACCGATAATCCCAGTTTCTTCGGCCGCCGAGCTTCTCCGGCAGCGAAGTGGTTGGAGCCGCCACGATGCCGCCGGTCGGCGCAAAAGTCTGCGCCTTCAGCGTGATCAGCGATCGCAGCACGAGATCGCGATGATCGCCCTCGTAGGTGTATCGGCTCGACCACTCCGCCCAGAAGGCTTCGCACTCCTGCAGCGCCTTGATCGGGTCGATCGGCGCGGGCACGGCGATGTGCGAAGGGCCATAGGTGAGCACGAAGGGCACGGTCTCGCCCTCCCCCACTTCGAAATCGGCGACCGTGGTCATGTTCTCGCCGCGTGTCGTGACCGGCGTTCGCAGCACCGTCATGTCCTGCCCGCAGATGGCAAGCAGCGCGGTGCCATCCTCGCTTTTCCTGACCCAGGGGATATCGCTGCCGAAGCCGAAGCGGATGACGAGTTCCATCCGCATTTTCACGCGACCGCGCGCGCCGCGCACCAGCCGTACGACGTCGGATGCCTTGCCGCGCGGCGGCATGAAATCGACCAGGTCGACAACGCCCTCGTCGATCTCGAACCGCGTCTCCATGATCAGCGAGCCATCCCGATAGCGCCGGCTCGTGCGCCTGATTTCGCCGCCGGGAGCGATCAGCCAGCGGCCGTTCCTGCTGGTGCCGAGCAGCGCGGCAAAGCAGGCATCGGAATCGAATGCCGGCCAGCATAGCCAGTCGATCGAGCCGTCGCGGCCGACGAGCGCGGCCGTCTCACAGTCGCCGATCAGGCCGTAATCTTCGATCCTGCAGGGCAATCCACATCACCGAAAAACGCCCCCGCTGCATTCAAACTTTTTTCCGCACCCGTTTCCGCCTTCGCTCTTCGAGCTACGGCGGACAGGCACGCTACTCAGCACGCGCCCTCGCGCGTACAGCGTTCCTCAATCCGGCTTCGTCAACGCTCTCCGCGATCTCGTCGATGCAGAGCGGCATGCGACGGCGCCAGTTCGGATGCTCGTCGATGGTGCTGGGAATGTTGGGTTGATCCTTCAGCCCCAGCAAGTCCTCCAGCGCAATCGCCATCAGGCGCGACCTGGTGCGGGCCAGGAATTCGGCGATGGCGTTGAAGCTGTTGTTGTGGATGCCGTGCGCACCCAGCGCCTGGTCGAGCATGGCCAGCGCATGCCAGCGTTCGTCGTCGGTTTCGCCGGGATCGAAGCCAAGCGCGCGCTTTTGCTTCAGATCGTTGAAATGGCGCCAGCCGGCATAGGTGGCAAGGTCGTGGGTATTGAAGGTGACAAGCGCGTTCGGCTGATAGTAGTCGATGCCGTGGAAGGCGCCGTTGCCATCGCGCTCGAACATCATCACCAGATAAGACCAGATGCCCCAATCGCGAGTGCGGTCGCGGAAGCCTTCGGGCACCGTCCCCAGATCCTCGCCGATCACCACGCAGCGGTTGGCATCGCTTTCGAGCGCCGTGAGCGCCAGCATGGCTTCGAACGGCATCGGCACATAGACCCCGTCACGCGGCCCGAAGCCGCGCGGGACGAGATAAAGCCGCTTCAGTCCCATCACATGGTCGAGCCGGATCGCGCCGGCATGGCGCATCGAGGCCTGCAGCATCTGGCGGAACGGCTCGAACCAGCGCTGCTCGAGGCCGGTTGCGTTGTATCCGGCCAGACCCCAGTCCTGTCCGGCCGGCGCCAGCGGATCGGGCGGTGCGCCGACGCCGAGCAACCGCGAGATCGCGCCCTGCTCGTTCCAGGCATCAAAGCCGTTGGACTGCACGCCGACGGCAACGTCGAGATAAAGGCCGACCTTCATGCCGAGCTCGTCCGCACGCGCCTTGCAGGCGGCGAGCTGGCGGTCGGCATTCCATTGCACGAACTCGACGAACTCGATCTCGCCGGCATCTGGTCCCGCGCGCAACCTGGCGCAGGCAGCTTCATCCGGCCCGCGCCATTCCGCGGGCCATTCCCACCACGGCGTCTTGAATTTGTGGCGCAGCACCTCGAAGCAGGCGAAGTGCGACAACAGCGCGCCGCGGTCGGCGCGGAATTTTTCGAAATCGACCCGCCGCTCGGCGGTAGCGTCTGCCTTGAACGCCTTGAAGGCCGCGCGGAGCGCCGGCCATTTCAGGGCGGCGACCGCGACATAATCCACGGTCTCGCTCTGGCGCAGCCGCGGGGTCGTGTTGGCCACTGCGCCGACCGCGTCCGCCTGATATTCCGGAATGGCGTCGACGTCGATATAGAGCGCGTTGATGAACAACCGGCTATTCGGCGAATAGGGACTGCAATCGGCGGGCTTGTCGTCGAACAGCGCATGCAACGGATTGAGGCCGACGCCGTCGGCGCCGAGGCGATGCGCGAGCTCGATCAGGTCGGCAAGATCGGTGAAATCGCCCATGCCCCAGTTGCGCGTCGAGCGGACGCCATAAAGCTGCACGGCCAGCAGCCAGCTGCGGTCGAAATCGCCACCGAAGGCCTGCGCAGGCGCCGATACCAGGGGCACCTCCTCGATCGCGCCGCCCGCGTCGCAAAGCCGCAGGCGATAGACTCCGACCGGCAGATTGCCCGGCCATTCCACGGCCCCGGCGGGCGTCTCGCCGGCCACCAGGCTGGCATCGCCGCTGATTTCCCAGCGCACCGGAAAACGCGCTTCCGGCAACAGCGTGCTCCGCGCGATATGGCCCTGGCGGACCACGACCGGGCCGTCGATCAGCCGGCGTGCGGCCTGCGGCGGCAGGGCCTCGAAGACGACCTTGAGGGCGTCGGCCGCCGTCACATGGGGGTTGCCATGACCGTCAATGAAGTCGGTCTGGATTCCGAGATCTCGAGCTTTGGCAAAAAGGTTCATTCGGCACGTTGTTTGCACGCGACTGTGACGAAGGTGTCGCGAAATTGTCCAAATACCGGAAGGAGATAGGAGGTAACTAACGCGGGTAGCGGAAAACGGTTCCCCTGGAACCATTGCCCTACCCACGGCTTTTTATTGGGAAGCAGTACGTCTCCTTTCGCCCGGGCGAAATGGGGCCGTCATTTCGTGGCAGTGGCATCACCGTGAACAAAAAAGCAGCGAACGTCGAGGCCTCACAGGCCGATGTGGCCCTTCGCGCCGAGGGCACCTTCCCGCCGATCGAGGTTGGCCATGCTGTGGGCCGGCCCGAGAAAGCACACGAGAAGGCAGGTGCAAGGGGAGTGCCAGGGGCCGAGGCCGTCGCGGACGAGCTTTGGTACAAGGACGCCATCATCTATCAGCTTCACGTCAAGGCGTTCTTCGACAGCAACCATGACGGCATCGGCGATTTCGCGGGCCTGACGGAGAAGCTCGACTATCTGCAGGATCTCGGCGTCACCACGCTGTGGCTGCTGCCGTTCTACCCCTCGCCCGGCCGCGACGACGGCTATGACATCGCCGACTATGGCGACATCAATGCCGATTTCGGGACGATGAAGGATTTTCGCCGCTTCATCCAGGAAGCGAAGAAGCGCGGCCTGCGCGTCATCATCGAGCTCGTCATCAACCACACTTCCGACCAGCATGACTGGTTCAAGCGCGCGAAGCGGAGCGATCCCAAGTCCAGCGCGCGCAACTGGTATGTCTGGAGCGATACCGACCAGAAATATCTGGGCACGCGCATCATCTTCACCGACACCGAGAAGTCGAACTGGACCTGGGACACCGAGGCCGGCCAGTTCTACTGGCACCGCTTCTTTTCGCACCAGCCGGATCTCAATTTCGACAATCCGCGGGTGTTCAGCGCACTGATCCAGGTGATGAAGCGCTGGCTCGACACCGGCGTCGACGGCTTCCGGCTCGACGCCATCCCCTATCTCTGCGAGCGCGACGGCACCAACAACGAGAACCTGCCGGAGACGCACGCCATCATCAAGAAATTCCGCGCCGAGCTCGACGCCTATGCCAGGGGCAAGGTGCTGCTGGCGGAAGCCAATCAATGGCCAGAAGACGTGCAGGAATATTTCGGCGCGAGCGACGAATGCCACATGGCCTATCACTTCCCGCTGATGCCGCGCATCTACATGGCCATCGCGCAGGAAGATCGCTTTCCCATCGCCGACATCATGCGGCAGACGCCGGATATCCCGGCCGATTGCCAGTGGGCGCTGTTCCTGCGCAACCATGACGAACTGACCCTGGAAATGGTGACCGACGTCGAGCGCGACTATCTGTGGTCGACCTACGCCAACGACCCGCGCGCCCGTATCAATGTCGGCATCCGCCGCCGGCTGGCGCCGCTGATGGACAACGACCGGCGCAAGATCGAATTGATGAATTCGCTGCTGATGTCGTTCCCGGGCACGCCGATCATCTATTACGGCGACGAGATCGGCATGGGCGACAACATCTATCTCGGCGACCGCAACGGCGTGCGCACGCCGATGCAATGGACCTCCGACCGCAATGGCGGTTTCTCGCGCTCCGATCCGGCACGGCTCTACGCGCCGATGATCATGGATCCCGTCTACGGCTATGAGGCCGTGAATGTGGAAGCGCAGTCGCGCAGCCTCGGCTCGCTGCTCAGCGCCACCAAGAAGCTGATCGCGGTGCGCAAGTCCACCATCGCCTTCGGCCGCGGCAGCATGACGTTCGTGCGGCCGGAGAACCGCGCCGTGCTGGCCTATGTGCGGCAGTATCGCGACGAGGTGATCCTCTGCGTCGCCAACCTGTCGCGCTCGGCGCAGGCGACTGAGCTCGATCTGTCGGCCTGGAAGGGTCGGATTCCGCTGGAGATGCTCGGCCGCTCGCGCTTCCCCGCGATTGGCGAGTTGCCCTACATGATCACCCTCGGGCCGTACGGCTTCTACTGGTTCCAGCTGCAGGCGCCCGACAAGTCCGAGCCGATACGTCCCCGCGCGGTGCCGGAGTTCGAGACGCTGGTGGTGCCGGTCGGCTCGACCTGGGTGTCGCTGGCGCGCGAGCGCGGCGTGTTCGAGCGTGACGTACTGCCAGGGCATCTGGCGCGGACGCGCTGGTATCCGGAACGCTCGCCGCGGGCAATTCATCCCAAGTTGGTTGCGGCAACCCCGTTCTGCGATATCGGCGACAACCGCCCCTACCTCACCTTCTTCGAGGCAAAACAGCACGGGCAGAGCGCACGCTATGTGCTGCCGATGCAGATCGAATGGGTACGCTTCGACCGCGAGCACTACAATCCGCGGGCGCTTGCCGCCGTGCGCCAGGGCGCGCGCGAGGGCACGCTGCTCGATGTCGCCACCGACCCGATCTTCATCGGCCTGATGCTGCGCAATTTGCGCGAACGGCTGACCGTAGAGGAGAGCCAACAGGGCCTGAAGCTGGAATTCCGGCCCACCAGCAAGTTCGACGACAGCATGGTGCGCGAGCCCCATCGCGTGCGCGGCATTGAAAGCGAATTCCCCTCCAGTTCTGCACTTGTCGATCACAGCTTCGCGTTCAAGCTGTTCCGCAAGGTCGAGCCAGGAATCCATCCGGCCATCGAGATGGGCCGCTTCCTTACCGAGATCGCCGAGTTCGCCAACGTGCCGGCGCTGCTCGGCACCGCCGAGCTGATCGAGCCCGACGGCACCCGCAGCGCGCTCGCAACCTTGCATGTGCAGGTGCAGAACCAGGGCGATGCCTGGACCGTGACCTCGGCCTATCTCGACCGCTTTGTCGAGGAACAGCGGTTGCTGCAGGACGGCGACGGCGAAGAACAGACGCCGCTGCGACAGATGGCGCAGATCGGCAAGCGCCTGGCCGAACTCCATCTGGCGTTGGCGGCCGATACGGCCGAGCCTGAATTTGCGCCGGAGCCGGTGCGGGAAAGCGATTGGCAGCGCTGGACGCAGGAGATCGTCGATGCCGGCCAGCGTGCGCTCGACGTGCTGCAGCTGTATCGCAGCAGCCTTACCGAATCCGACCGTCCGCTGATCGAGCAATTCGCGAGCCAGCGGGCAGCGCTGCCTGAAATTTTGGGCCGGCTGCCGCCGCGCGACCGCGCGCTGACGGCCATCCGCCTGCACGGCAACGTGGCGCTCGGACACGTGCTGATCGTCAAGGATGACGTCTTCCTCACCGGCTTCGAGGGCGAAGCCGGCCGTACGCTGGCGCAGCGCCGGCGCAAGATGCCTACCGGGCGCGACGTCGCCGGTCTCGTCCATTCCATCGATGCCGCGGCGGAGGCGGCGCTGCAGCGCGCGCTGAAAGTCGCCCCCGACGATCACGGCCGGCTGGCGCTGCGGCTCGGCGAATGGCGTGACCGCGCGGTGGAAGCCTGCATCACCGGCTATCGCGAAACCATGACCGACGCGCGGCTGTGGCCGGACGACCCCTGGGCCGCACAGCGCCTGATCGACTTCTTCGTCCTTGAAAGGGCTATTTACGAGATCGAACATGAGGCGGCGCATCGGGCGGACCGGCTGCGCTTCTCCCTTGCCGCCATCCTTCGCATGCTGTCGCAGCAACCCTTAGAAGAGTGAATGACAAAGCTTTCCGCCGAAGCCTATGCGATCGTCGAGGGCCGCCACTCCGACCCCTTCCATTATCTCGGCCTGCACAAGGAAGGCGGCAAGACCATCGTGCGCGCTTTCCTGCCGGAGGCGACGCAGGTCGACGCAGTCGGCGCACACGGCGACGCCGCAAAGCTGACTCGGATCCATGAGGCCGGCCTGTTTGCCGGCGCCGCGCCCGAGGGCGCCGAGCACTATCAGCTGCGCGCCTGTTTCGGCAACAACGTGGTGGAGCTGGAAGACCCCTATCGTTTCCCGCCGGTGCTCAGCGATTATGATCTCTATCTGCTTGGCGAAGGCACGCATCAGCGCATCTACGAAAAGCTCGGCGCGCATCCGCTGACGCTGGACGGCGTCGAGGGCGTCGCCTTCGTGGTGCTGGCGCCGAATGCGCGGCGGGTCAGCGTGGTCGGCGATTTCAACTACTGGAATCCGCGGCGGCATCCGATGCGGGTGCGCGGCAACGGCTA
>DATEJC010000200.1:0-3473 GCA_035278345.1 Bradyrhizobium sp.
TCTGCCGAGGTGCCCGAGGCGCGGATGGTGCCGGCCTCCAGCAGATAGGCGCGGTCGACCACCTTCAGCACCTGCTGCACGTTCTGCTCGACGATCAGCACGGTCAACCCCGACGCGCGGATGCGCTTGACGAGCTCGAACACCTGCTGCACCACGACCGGCGCGAGACCCGCGGACGGCTCGTCGAGCAACAGCAGTTTCGGATCGCTCATCAGCGCGCGGCCGATGGCGCACATCTGCTGCTCGCCGCCGGACATGGTGCCGGCCATCTGGTGGCGGCGCTCCTTCATGCGCGGAAAGAGGTCGAACACGAATTCCAGCCGCTGGGCATATTTGGCTCGCGCGCCAGGCATGTAGGCGCCCATCTTCAGATTGTCGTCGACGGTGAGCCGCGGAAACAGCCGGCGATTTTCCGGCACATGCGCTATGCCGAGGCTGACGATCTTGTGCGCGGCCGTTGCCACCACGTCGGCGCCTTCCATCGAGATCGTGCCTTTGGTTGGGCGGATCAGGCCGGAGATCACGCGCATCAGCGTGGTCTTGCCGGCGCCGTTGGGGCCGATCACGCCGACGGCTTCTCCGGCATTCACGTTCAGATTTATGCCGAACAGCGCCTGGAACGTGCCGTAACCCGCATCGACCGCTTTGAGCTGGAGCATGGCCTACACCCCTGCCCGGCGGCGCGCTTCGGCGGCCGCGGCGGCGGCCTGGCTCGCATCGGCATCGGTGCCGAGATAGACCTCGATCACCCGCGGATCGCTCGCCACCTCGGCCGGCAGCCCTTCGGAAATCTTCACGCCGTGGTCCAGCACCATCACGCGGTCGACCACACGCATCAAGACGCCCATGATGTGCTCGACCCAGATGATGGTGATGCCGAGTTCGTCGCGGATGTTGCGCAGCATGTCGGCAGCCTGGTCCATCTCGTGCTCGTCGAGGCCGCCGAGGCTTTCGTCGGCGAGCAGGAGTTTCGGACCCGTCGCCAGTGCTTTCGCAAGCTCCAGTTTCTTGAGCCCGGCGGCGCCGAGACCGTCGACCATGGCGCGACGATCGGTCGGAAGACCAACCAGGCGAAGCGCCTTCTCGGCAGCCTCATCGGCGTTCTTGCGGCTGTGACGGCCCTGGCCGTAGAAGCCGGCGAGCTCGACATTCTCGAAAATGGTGAGACGGCGGAACGGCCGCGGGATCTGGAAGGTGCGGCCGATGCCGCCATTGATGATCCGGTGAGGCGCAGCGCCCGCGATCTCGTGTCCGTCGAAATTGATCGAGCCTGCCGTGGGCACCAGCGTGCCCGACAGCATGTTGAAGATCGTGCTCTTGCCGGAGCCGTTCGGGCCGATCAGGCCGAGAATTTCGCCCTTCTCGACCTTGAACGACACATTGCTGACCGCGGTGAAGCCGCCAAACCGCTTCACCAGACCGTTCACCGTCAGCACGCAGTCCCTCCGTTGTTGTTATTTTTGGACTTACTGATTGCTGAAAGTCGTCCCCTTCGGCAGCGGCAGCACCGCCTCGCGCACCGCCTGGCTCTTCGGCCACACCACATACGACTTGTCGTCGATGTACTGCAGCACCACCGGGTACGAGCGCTCGTTCTGGCCCGCCATCTGCTGGCCCTCGCCGTAGAACTTCACGCCGAAGCCCAGCATGGTGCCGCCCTCGGGAATATCCACTTCGAGCGCGGCCTTGCGCAGCGCGTCGGGATCGACGCCGCCATACTTCTTGATGGCGCGCGGCAGCACCTCGGTGAGGAAAACATAGGTGTTCGACGCCGCCATGCCGACATGGGCGGAGCGAATGGCGACGCCCGGCTTCACCTTGTCGAACTCCTCGCCGACCATCTTGATGACCGGCGGCAGCTTCGGATCCATGCTCTTCTGGTTGGCAAGCCAGATCGAGATCGGGTCGGTGTTGAAGACATAGTTGACGTCGCTGCCGAGGCCTTCCTTGAGCTTCTCATAGACGCCGTAGCCGGCGCCATGGCCGACCAGCGCGCCGAATTTCAGGCCCTGCTCGCGCGCCTGGCGGCCGAACAGGGTGATGTCCGGGTTGTAGCCGGTGTGGAAGATCACGTCGGGACGCGCGCGCTTCAGCTTGGTCACCAGCGCGGAAAGATCGGGCGCAGTGGCGGAATAGCCTTCCTTCAGCACGACCTGGAAGCCGGCCTTCTTCGCGCCGGCCTCGTTGCCCTTGGAGACGTCGACGCCATAGGCACCGTCCTCATGGATGATGGCAACGCGCAGGTCCTTCGGTTCCTTGCCGAACTTCGCCTTGGAGTTCTGCGCGATGAAATCCATCGTCATCATGCCGAACTGGTCGCCGGCCGCCTGCGGGCGGAACACATATTTGTAATTCTTGTCGGCGAGCACGGCGGAAGAAATGCAGGTGGTGATCCACATGAACTTCTTCAGCTGCTCGACGCGGGCGGCAACCGGGACGCATTGCGCCGAGGAGAAGAAGCCGAGCAGCATGTCGACCTTTTCCTGCTCGATCAGGCGCACCGCCTCGTTGATGGCGACGTCGGGCTTGCTCTGCGCGTCGGCGTAGATGGCCTCGACCTTGTAACCCTCGACGCCGGTCTTGGCGTACTGCTCGAGCATGATCTTGGCGCCGATATATTGCAGTTCGGAGCCGCCTCCGGCGAGCGGGCCGGTCAGGTCGTAGATCACGCCGATCTTGATCTTCTTTTCCTGGGCCTCGGCGCCAACCGCCGTCCCCAGCACCGCGATGGCGGCGAACAGCCCAACAAACAGGCGCGCAGCTTTGTGCCCCGGCATCAAACCCTCCCTGGAAATTGTGCATTGCGTTCTTGTTGGTTCTTGCGGCCTATCACATTGAACGCACTGACCGATGTCAAGCGCATTGCTGGGGCGGACAGCCATCGCACGGCTTATTCTTCGCCGCAGGCAGCAAAATGCAATTGGCGCTTGCAGAAATGCCGTCAGGCGGACAACTGCGCTTCCAGCCAGGCCGTGACAAAACGCGGCATTGCGCCGGTCAAATCGCTGCGCTGACGCACGAGGTGGATGGCACTAAGCTCGGGTTCGGATTGCCGCGCGAGATTGGACTCGATCTTCGCGCGCAGTGCCTCGCCGGGCAGGTCGGCGTCGAGGGTACGGATCATCGCCAGCGCCGCGCCGGTGAAGAGGCAATCCCAGTGCGTGGCGGCGCGATATTCGTGCGGGGCGAGCCCGGTCTCTTCCTCGACCTCGCGCGCGACGCTGGCGGGAATGTCGAGGCGCCCGTCCTTGACGTCGTCGAGGTCGGGCGTGCCCGACGGAAAATAGACGCGCCCTGCATTGGCAGTCTGGCCGGCCATCTCGCCGAGCACAAAGGCGCCGTCGGAGGCGCGCAAGGCGCCCATGCCAAAGCCGTTGAAGACGTTCTTGTCCGGAAAGCCCCAGTCGCGCCAGGCGAGGAAGCTCGCGAAATCAACCTCGAAATAGTCGGCGCTGAGCCGTTCGCCGCTGAAC
>DATEJC010000201.1:0-2195 GCA_035278345.1 Bradyrhizobium sp.
GTCACGGTGAAGGGCGAACGGCCGGTGTAAGCTGCCGGAAAGTTCGGCCGCGCGCCAGCCAGGCGAATCAGGCGCTAGCCAAAAGAAAAAGCCCCGGGCGATGCCGGGGCTTTTGTTTGTCTTGGAGAAGACGATCAGTACTTGTCTCAGTACTTGGCAACGACCGGAGCGGTCGGCCAGGGATTGAACTTGAAGCTCACGCGGCCCATCACAGAGTCAGCCGTGGCCGAGATCCTGCGGACGTTGTTGGGATTGCCATCACATGCGCCACAATTGTGATTGCTTGAGTCGAATTCGTAGTGCTTGTAGTCAACGCCAAGGATCAGGTAATCAAGCACCGCGTAGTCGAAACCAACGCCAGCGTACCAGCCATTATGGTCTGCGCTCGCTGGCGCGAAGACGACGCCGGTAGCGTTGAAAATACCCCGCGACTCAATGTGAGCCCGCGCGAAGCCGCCCTGTCCGTAGACCATCCAGCGATCCCAAGCGAAGCCGAGGCGGCCGCCGATGTAGCCGATGTCGGTGATGCGCGCTTGACAGGATTCCACGGCCGCAGCGAAACCGCACGGTCCAGCGATGCCGTTGCCAATCGTGCTTCCCCAGCCGTCTCCGACCGCGTTCCAGCCGCCTTCGACGCCGACCACGATGTTGTTCCACTGCTTCTGGATACCGGCAAAGCCGCCTGCGATCCAGTCGCTGTGGTTGTTGGTGCGCCAGTTGAAGCCGGGAGCGTTGTAGAAAACGCCGTCCGTGTCGTTCCAGATGCCGCCGACAGCGCCGCCGACATAGATGCCGGACCAGTCGTAAACCTTGGCGATCACGGGCGGCGCCTTAGTGTAAGGCCGGGCCGCGAGGTCTGCGGCCGAAGCCGCGCCGGTGAACAGGAAGGAAACTGCCGCAGCGGCGAGCGCGATCTTCTTCATTGGTTCAAATTCCTCTCTTGAACGCGGGGCAAATTGGAAACTTGTGCAATGTCTACATGCAACCTGCCGGCAAGTCCGTCACCCATCCGCAACACTTGCCGAAGATCGCATCGTGAGTCGCCTTGAAGTGTTGTCCTATAACACCGCTCGCAGAGGTGGTTCACGTTAGAAATTTACATTTAGTTTCAAATAGTAAGTGTCTCTGCAGGGGTGCGGCGGCTTGTCGCGATTGTTGCCCGGAGCGGCGCGATATCGGCCCCGCGTTGACGCCCCCGCGACCCTGCGCCAAGCTTTACAGTCCGTTAAAGAAACGACCGGAGGACCACCATGCTCCGCGCTGAAGATAACCGCTTCTTGACCGAAAGCGGCCGGGGCACGGCGATGGGCGAGCTTTTGCGCCGGTTCTGGCTGCCGGCGCTGCTTTCGGAAGAACTGCCCGAGCCCGATGGCGAGCCGAAAAAGATCATCGTCCTCGGCGAGGAGCTGCTCGCCTTCCGTGATTCGCGTGGGCAGGTCGGCGTCATCGATCAATACTGCCCGCATCGCGGCGCCAATCTCTGGCTCGGCCGCAACGAGGAATGCGGCATCCGCTGCGTCTATCACGGCTGGAAGTTCGACACCGACGGGCGCTGCGTCGACATGCCGACGTCGTATCCGGATCTCAACGCCAAGGACCACATCCGCATCAAATCCTATCCGGTGCGCGAATGGGGCGACATGATCTGGGCCTATATGGGCCCGGCCGGTGAATTGCCGGAATTGCCCGCGCTGGAAATGGCGCTGCTGCCGGCCTCGCACCGCTACGTCTCCAAGAAGTGGCAGGACTGCAACTGGGTGCAGGCGCTGGAAGGCTCGATCGACACCGCGCATTTCACCTTCGCGCATCTGTCCTTCGACAAGGAGGAGAACGAGATCCTCGACATCAAGAAGCATTTCGTGAATCCGCTGGTGCGCGTGGCGACCGATCACATGCGCTGGATCGCCGAAGACCCCCGGCCGGTGATCAAGATCAATCCGCACGAGGCGGGGCTGACCATTGCCGGCGGAAGGCTCACCGGGTCGGACAACATCTACTGGCGCATCGCGCAATATCTCATGCCGGTGCATGCCTACGCGCCGAGTGCGATGCCCGGCGAGAATATTTTTGGTCAAAGCTTCGTGCCGGTCAGCGACACCAATTGCTGGATCTACACCTATGCCTGGAATCCGGAGCGGCCGATCACAGAAGCCGAGCGCGACGCCTACGACCGCGGCAACGGCGTGATCGCGGAA
>DATEJC010000202.1:0-8438 GCA_035278345.1 Bradyrhizobium sp.
CGGATGACACGGGCGGGCGAGCCGATGATCAGCGAGTACTCCGGAAACTGCTTGCCCTCGGTGATGACCGAGCCGGCGCCGACCACGGCGCCGCGGCCGATCTTCGCGCCGTTCATCACGATCGAGCCCATGCCGACCAGCGAGTCGTCTTCCAGCGTGCAGCCGTGCAGGATGACGTTGTGGCCGACGGTGACGTTCTTGCCGATCGTGAGCGGGAAGCCAGGGTCGGTGTGGCAGGTCGAATTGTCCTGGATGTTGGAGCCTTCGCCGAGCTCGATCCACTCGTTGTCGCCGCGCAGGACCGCGCCGAACCAGACCGAGGCGGATTTCAAAAGGCGCACCTTTCCGATCACGACCGCGGTGTCGGCAATGTAGAAATTTCCGTCCTGGGGAAGATCGGGCCCCTGCCCGTCGAGCTCGTAGATCGCCATGAAAGTCTCCCGTTGGCGGGAGACATAAGCATGCCGACCAAAGCGCTTTCAAGCGCAGCCTGTCCCGCTCTCCGTTCGCGTGAAAAAAAGCTTCAAATAAAGGGATCAGGCCAGCAGGCCGGCGGCGCGCAGGGTCATCAGGAAAAAGGTGCCGGACATCAGGCTCCAGAAGCCGGCGATGATGGTCGCCATCATCACGAATTCGAAGCGGCGGCGTTCCACGCGGGCGCCGATCAGCGTGTTGCGCATGATGATGAAGGGCGCGGCGAACACCAGGAACGGCACGGCCGCAAACGCCTGCGGCACCACGCCCTCGTTGAGCAGGCCGAAGCCGGCGGGTCGCCGCGCTAACGCCTGGTAGCCGCTGGCGAGCGCGCCGGCGAAGGCAAAGCCGATGGCGAGCGAGAAAAAGGAGTTCAACGCTTCAGGCGACATCGACGCAACTCACGGGCTGACTAAAAGGGAACGCGCGCCTGTGTCGCAAAATCGACCGCCGGGCGCCACACTATCCTTAAGGAAAGGTTAACAGCGGAAGCGCGCGCGCATGGCTAATCGCGCCGTCTCCCCAGCGAAACCATGCGGTGTGGCGGCCGCGCATGGCATATTCGTCGGGTGATTCGAACCCTTCCGGCGATGCCCCGCGCATGACCCTGCTTTCGACGGCCCAGCATTTCGCCCGCTCCTCGCGACGGAATCCGCGCGCGCATCTCGTCCCGATCGCAATTGCCGGGGCGCTTGCGGCGAGCGCGATCGGCCTCGTCGCGTTTCTGTTGTGGCCGACCTGGGGCACCGATCCCGCGCGCGGACCGGGACGGCTTCCGGTGCAGGTCGGCGGCACGCTGTTCAACGTGCCGACCGCAGCGATCCGGCGAAAGATCCAGCGCCACACCGGGCCGCAGGAGCGCGTCGATCTCGCCTTCACCTACCCCTCGCTGGAGCCGCCGGAAGCGCAAAAGCACGTCAGCGCCGACACGATGGAAGAGCAGCCGCAGCCGATCGACCGCATCTTCGTGTCGATCTCGGCGCATCGCGACTCGCTTGCCCCCGACATGCGCGTGCGCACGATCTATCCGCGTTATCTCGAGCAGGCCTCCACCCAGGTCGACAATGGCCTTGGCATGCGCGCCTTCAAGGACGGCTCGCCCTATGCCGGTGAGGACCTGTTCACAGCAACCAATCCGGCGATGACAGCGCGCTGCTCGCGCGGTGCCGCTACCCCCGGCATGTGCCTGAGTGAGCGGCGCATCGAGGGCGCCGACCTCACCTTCCGTTTTCCGCGCAGCTGGCTGGCGCAATGGCGCGACGTCGCGACCGCGATGGAGCGGCTGACGGCGCAGATGTATGGGAAGAAGTAGTTATTGTCGCCCCGGCGAAAGCCGGGGCCCATAACCACGACAGTCGGAGGGGCAGCGAGCTGGAGCTCCAGCTCGACGTAACAATTTGCATCGGTGATATGGGTCCCGGCTTTCGCCGGGACGACACCTTCAGCCGCTCAACAGCGGTGGCTTACTCCACCAGATCCTCTTCCAGGATCGCCATCTGGAATTGGAACGAGCGGTCGTCATCCTCGTCATCGACGAACAGCACGCCGATGAATTCCTCGCCGATATAGACCTCGGCGGAATCGTCCTTCTTCGGCCGCGGCACGACGCGGATCTTGGGATTGCCGAACACGCGCTTGAGATAGGCGTCGAGCTTCCTGACTTCCTGAACGTCCACGGCAGTTTCTCCAATCGGATCTTGTTTTCCGGGCGAGGTTTTAGGACGAGACGATGCGAACCGCCAGCCGTTTTCCGGCAAAAAACTTCGGTTCAAAACGTGTGGAAAATCAAAGCCCCAATCACCCGATGGCGTTGATCATCTGATCCATGGTGCGCGACGGCTCGGCGCAGCCGGCCTCGCCCACGATCTTCGCAGGCACGCCCGCAACCGTGACGTTGTGCGGCACTTCCTTCACGACGACCGAGCCGGCCGCGATGCGCGCGCAATGGCCGACCTCGATATTGCCGAGAATCTTTGCGCCCGCCCCGATCATCACGCCATGGCGAATCTTCGGGTGGCGGTCCTCGTTCTCCTTGCCAGTGCCGCCGAGCGTGACGCCGTGCAGGATCGAGACGTCATCCTCGATCACGGCCGTCTCGCCGCAGACGAAACCGGTGGCGTGGTCGAGGAAGATGCCGCGGCCGATACGGGCGGCCGGGTTAATGTCGGTCTGGAACACCGCGGAAGAACGGCTCTGCAGGTAATAGGCAAAGTCCTTGCGGCCGTTCTTGTAGAGCCAATGCGCGAGACGATGGGTCTGCAGCGCGTGGAAGCCCTTGAAATAGAGCAAGGGGTCGATGAAGCGGGAGGTCGCGGGGTCGCGGTCATAGACGGCGACGAGGTCGGCGCGGAACGCGTTGCCGATATCGGGGTCCTCGCGCAGCGCCTCGTCATAGGTCTGGCGGATCAAATCGCCGGAAAGCGCGGCATGGTCGAGCCGGTCGGCGAGGCGATGCACCACCGCATGTTCGAGGCGGTCGTGATGCAACACCGTCGAGAAGATGAAGGTGGCCAGCTCAGGTTCGCGGCGGACGATGTCCTCCGCCTCGCCGCGGATGCGATCCCAGATCGGGTCAACCGTGGCGAGCTTGCCGCCCTGCGGACTGACGTGATGCACGGCCATGGCTGCCCTCGCTTGTTCAGTTGATTTTATAACACGGCATGCGTTCCGCTGTCCCGGGCCGGCCATTGTAAACTAAAAGTGCCCCAAAAGGCCGGATCGACAGGCGGTTCATTGCAAGTGGTCGGCTATTTCAGGAATTCAAGCGGGGCAAACCCGACTATTGGCGGATTTCGGAACCGGCCCGGCTCCGGGCAATCTGGCCGCAAAACGGGGGAACGCCACATTCACACGCACATTTTGCGCGCCCGCATGGCCGAATCCGGGCTTGTTTGGGCCACGGCCATCGCCATTCCGATTTTGCTGGTCGCGCCGGCGATCTGGAATGGCTATGCGCTGCTCCAATGGGATACCGGCGGCTATCTGGCGCGCTGGTACGAGGGCTACCTGGTGCCCAGCCGCTCCACGGTGTTCGGGCTGTACCTGCATTTCGGCGAGGATTCTTCGTTTTGGATCAATCTCGGCATCCAGGCGCTCGCCACCTTCTGGATCCTGCAACTGACCTTGCGCGTGCTCGGCATGGGCGAACCGCAGCGGCTGCTCGGCATCGGCATCGTTCTGGCGCTGACCACTGCCCTTCCCTGGCTCGCCAGCACGCTGCTGACGGACATCTTCACGGGACTATCGGTACTGGCGCTGTTCATGCTGGTGCTGGTCGGCGACAGGATTTCGACGATCGAGAAATGCGCGCTGTTTTTCTTCATCGCGTTTTCCGCCTCCAGCCATAGCGCGACGCTCGCGGTGCTGCTCGGCCTGTGCTGCCTCGGGATTGTCGCCTGGCCGTTCCTGCGCAAGCGCATTTCCGGCGCCGGATTGCTGCAGGGATGGCTTTCGCTGGTTGCGGGGGCCGGCATGCTGCTGTCGGCGAACTTCGCGCTGTCGGGCGAACTCGCCTGGACGCCGGGCGGCTACGGCGTCACCTTCGGGCGCATGCTGCAGGATGGCATCGTCGGACAATATCTGCGCGATCACTGTGCGCGCGAAAAATTCAAGCTCTGCCCCTACCGCAACGAGCTGCCGGCCACCGCAGACCGGTTCCTGTGGGGTAGCAGCGTGTTCAACACGCTCGGCCGCTTCACGGGATTGAACGACGAGATGAAGACCATCGTGCAGCGATCGCTTCGGGAATACCCGGCATGGCAGGCGCAGGCCGCGCTCGCGGCGACCGCAAAGCAGCTCACGATGGCCGCGACCGGCGAAGGCACCAACGGCTGGATACCGCACACCTACGGGATCATCGAGCGCTACATCCCGAGCCAGGTAAAGCCGATGCGCGCCGCAAACCAGCAGCGCTGGGAACTGGATTTCACTGTTATCAACGCCGTTCACGTCCCGGTCGCACTGGCCTCGACGCTGCTGCTTGCGGCGATTTTCCTCTGGCGCTGGTGGTGGCGCGGCTTTGACGATCTCACCTTGCTGGCGGCGACCGCCACCTTCGCCGTGCTCGGCAACGCCGTCATATGCGCGGTTATATCCGGGCCGCACGATCGCTACGGCGCGCGGCTGGCGTGGGTTGCGACATTCGTGGTGCTGATCGCGGCGGTCAGGAGCTTCTCCGGCGATGATGAACGCGGCTACGGCCGGGTCGACAGGAATTCCGCAACGCCGTTCTTGTAGACCTTGTCGCCGACCGCGCGCATGTGATCGCGGTTCGGGATGTCGAGCACCTGCGCGCCCGGGATGATCTCGCCGAGCGCTGACGCCGATCCCGCGACTTCATCCGTGGTGCCGACCGCGATCAGCGTGGGCACGGCAATCGCGGCCGCCTCCTCGCGCGTCATCAGCCGGCGCGAGCCGCGCAGGCAGGCGGCAAGCGCCCGGCGATCGGAGCGGGTTTGATCCGCAAAGGCGCGAAACGTCCGCCCCACGGGATCGGTGACGTCGTCGAGCGAGGCCGCCTCCAGCGCCTTCGCGACATTCTCGCCGGGACCGCCACCGGTGATCATGCCGATGCCGATGCCGCCGAGGATGATCGAGCGCAGCCGCTGCGGCTGTTCCAGCGCCAGCACCGCCGTCATGCGCGAGCCCAGCGAATAGCCCATGATGTCGGCGCGCTGGATCTGCAGATGATCCATCAGCGCGATGACGTCGCTCGCCATGATGGCGATCTCGTATTGCGCGGAATCGTAGAGCTTTGCGGATTCGCCATGGCCACGATTGTCGAGCGCGACGACGCGGCGGTTCTGTCGCCTCAGCTCGGACACCCAACCGGGATAGGCCCAGTTGACGTTCTTGGTTGAGGCAAAGCCATGCACCAGCAGGATCGGCTCGCCTTCGCCTTCGTCGAGATAGGCAATCTGGACGTCGCCGTGATGAAAGCTCGGCATCAAGAATTCCGTAAGCGTGGGAAAAATCAGGTGCGACGAAATATCCGCCAAACCTAACCGGCGGCGGGGACGGCCGCCAGTGAAGCCTGCTGCGCGGCAGCCAGCCGCCGCGCCTTTCGCGCCTTCTTGCGACGCAGCCAGGCATAGGTCAACCGCTCCGTGGTGGCCTTGATCGAGGACAGGAAGCCGAACAGGGCCAGCACAAGGCCGAACAGCCACAGCGCCAGATTGAAAGCGCCGGTGGCGAGCAGCAGCGCGCCACGGCCGAGCGTCTTCAGGATGGCGCGGGTCTGCCCGCCCTTCTTCTCGGCAAGCCGCGCAGCGCGCGCAACCTCCTTGGGGTTCTCGGCGATCTTCAGCGTGTCCTGCGCCGCCTTGATGCCGGCCTTCTCGCCGACGCGGCCAACATCCTTGGCAAGGCGCACCAGGGCGCCGGCCTTCTCGGCGCGGAACGCGGCCTTCATGGCGCTGATCGTTTCGCCCGGGCGCAGCACCGAGCCGGAGGCGACCGCCTTCTGCAGCACGGGGGTATCGACGACTTCGCGCGCGGAGCGTCCGGCAAATTGCACGAGGCCCTCGCTGAGACGGCCGACTTTTCGAGTGTCCTTGACCAGTGTCAGACCGGCGCGCAGCGGCGCCGCACCGCCGACGGATATGTACGTCGCGGCTGTCACCGCGAGGCCCACGCTGGCAAGTCCGAGGATGAGGTGATCGGTGTCCTCGCCCATCGCCAGATGCTTGCCCTCGCGCGCGACGTCACGGATGTCGCCCCAGACAAAGAGATCGCCGGCAACCGTGCCGGACAGGCTCGCGAGGTCGTCAGCATTGCCGGTGACGAGGCCGGTGGCAAAGCGTTTGGCGAATTGCGCGCCGGAATTGTCCTCCGTCACAGCATCGTTCACGCGCTTCGACAACTCGTCGCTGAGCGCGACGTTGTTATCGCGCGCGAGATCGGCAAAGCTGCCGGCGAGATCGGCGTCGCCATCGGTGAGCGCGGCCTCGATATTTTCGTGGATCAGGCCAGGGTTATTTCGCAAGGCAGAACTGACCTGCAGGCTGGAAAGCTCCGCCGGGTCGTCCTGCGCCGCCAGCACGGCCCAGGCGTCACTGGCATGCGGCCATAGCGCAGCCGCCAAGGCGGCGCTGACTGCCATGTATGCCAGAGTAAGAGCGAGCTTTGCCTGCTTCATCGGCAGAAAACCGGTCCTTTTGCTGCTCGTCAGATGGTATGCCATTTTCGTGACACAACCGCCCCGACGAAAGAAGGGCTTTTCCGGGACGACAAGATTGTGTCGAATTTGCATGAGCAAAATGAGCCATTGGGGCATCTAGGAATCAACCGTTCCCCTCAGTATGGTGCGCGCCGAATTCGGATTGCTGCCACGCTTTGATTGCGTTTGCGTCAGATTGCTACCCAGGGTGAACTAACTATGGCCGACCACGTCGTTCCGCACTTCCACAACGATGCCGGCGTCCCGGTGATCGAGATCGGATCGCAGGAATTCATGTGCGTCGGCGCCAACCCGCCGTTCGACCATCCGCATGTGTTCCTCGATCTCGGCAACGACAACGAGATCATCTGCCCTTACTGCTCGACGCTGTACCGCTTTGCCGCCGACCTCAAGGCGGGCGAAGCCCGGCCGCCGGAATGCGTGCTGAAGGACAAGGTCGCCTGATCCGTCCGTGGCGGTGTCGCGCACCATCTTTGTGGCTGGTGCCGGCATCGGAGGACTGACGGCCTCATTGGCGCTGGCCAAAAAGGGCTTTCGCGCCGTCGTGCTGGAAAAGGCCGAGAAGCTGGAGGAAGCCGGCGCCGGCCTGCAGCTCTCCCCGAATGCCAGCCGCATCCTGGTCGAGCTCGGGATCGAGCCGCGGCTTGCCGGTCGCGCCGTGATGCCGGAATCCGTCAATATCATGAGCGCGCGGGCCGGCGGCGAAATTTGCCGGCTGCCGCTTGGCGAGGCCGCGACGTTTCGCGCCGGTGCGCCTTATTGGGTGGTGCACCGTGCCGATTTGCAGGCCGCGCTGCTGGCGCAGGTGGAAGTAACGCCCGACGTCGAGCTCCGGCTCGGTTGCCAGTTCGAGGATGTGACCAGGCACGCGCGCGGGCTCACCGTCGTGCAGCGCCAGGGCCTGAGCCGGCATCAGGATGTCGCCAACGCCCTGATCGGCGCCGACGGCATCTGGTCGTCGGTGCGGCATCATCTGTTTCCGGAAGTCCAGCCGCAGTTCTCCGGCCTGATCGCCTGGCGCGGCACGCTGGAAGCCACCGAGCTGCCGCGCGAATACACCTCGCCCCGCGTGCAGCTCTGGATGGGGCCGAACGCGCATCTCGTCGCCTATCCGATTTCAGGGGGGCGCCGGATCAATGTGGTGGCGATCGTCGCGGGCACCTGGAACAGGCCAGGCTGGAGCGCGCCGGGCGAAGCGAATGAGATCAAGGAATTCTTTGCTTCAAGCCGCTGGCCTGCCACCGCGCGCATGCTGGCAAGCGCGGTCGACGAATGGAAGCGCTGGGCGCTGTTCACCGTGCCCGACGACGGCCAATGGCATGAGGGCCAGATTGCGCTGCTCGGCGATGCCGCGCATGCGATGCTGCCGTTTGCCGCGCAAGGCGCCGGCATGGCGATCGAGGATGCCGCGGTGCTGGCGAAGTGCCTGGCCGAAGGCGGCAGCGATGCGGCAGGCGTGGCAGCGGCCTTGAAGAAATATGCGCGTCAGCGCCGCGGCCGCGTCGCCAGGATGCAGCGGCTGGCGCGGCGCCAGGGCCGCATCTACCACATGAGCGGACCCGCGGCCGCCGCGCGCGATCTCTTCATCCGCGCGATGGGCGGCAGGCGTATGCTGTCTCGGCAGGACTGGATTTACGACTGGCGGATTTCGTGAGCCGCTAGTAGACAGAGCGCCCCGCACGCGACGGTGCAGGCGCGGCGGCAGGCGGCGCCACCGGCATTGCCGCGCCCGGCACGGTCTCGCGGCAGCGGTTATTCTGCCAGGCTTGTTCGGCAAACTTCGACT
>DATEJC010000203.1:0-2827 GCA_035278345.1 Bradyrhizobium sp.
CTCGCGCGCGACTTCGACATCATCGCGAAGGCATTGTATAGTGGCGCGACCTGCCCATCCACTGCGTTAGCATCACAGCCCCGATAGATAAACTGTAGCGCGGCAATCTGGGTGAGAAGCGAGCGACAATCAGAATGAGAATCTGGCGTCGCGGCATTGGCATCATTGTCGCGGCGTGATTGTCGCGCAAGGGACGATCGAGGTTTTTCATGTCGCGGCGCGGCAATCAGGCGTTGGCCGAGATTGTCGCGTGGATCAGCGGCCGGCCACGGCCGCGCTTTCGTTCGAGCGCAGCTCGCCGGCGGTAGCTTTCGACGTTCATCTCGAAGATCGTGGCGTGATGCACGAGGCGATCCACGACCGCGACCGTCATTGCTTGGTCCGGGAAGATCTTGCCCCATTCGCCGAACGGCTGGTTGGCCGTGATGAGGAGGGATCGTCGCTCGTAGCGGGCGCTGATCAGCTCGAAGAGCACACTGGTTTCGGCTTGGTCTTTGGTGACGTAGGCGAGGTCATCGAGGATCAGCAAGTGGTATTTGTCGAGCTTGGCAATGGCGGTTTCGAGCGCGAGCTCGCGGCGGGCAATTTGCAGCCGCTGGACGAGATCGGTGGTGCGGGCGAACAACACGCGCCAGCCGTTTTCGACAAGGGCGAAGCCAAGGGCTGCTGCGAGATGGCTCTTGCCCCCACCTGGCGGCCCAAACAACAGTAAATTGGCACCGTTGTTCAACCACGCGTCGCCGGCGGCCAGTGCCATGACTTGTGCCTTGCTGACCACCGGAACAGCCTCGAACTCAAAGGTATCCAGGGTCTTGCCGGGTGGTAGCCGGGCTTCGGCGAGATGGCGTTCGAGCCGGCGTCGGCTGCGCTCGGCGACCTCATGTTCGGCCAGGGCGGCCAGGAAACGTCCAGCCGGCCAGCCTTCGTTATCGGCCTGGGCAGCGAGCGAGGCCCAGACCTGTTTGACGGCGGGCAGCCGCAACTCGGCGAGAAGCAGCTCGATGCGGGCAGCATCGCCGGGATCAGTCGTTCTCACGCCGCACCAACCCGCTGGACAGTGCTGAGCTCGTCGTAAAGATGCAGCGGTGCCACCGCGACGGTGATGTCGGGAATGGCGGCCGGATGGGACGCAAAGCGCCGGCCGAGGGTGTCGAGATCGGGCAGTCTTCCGGCATCGAGGTCGGTGTTGATGGCGTCGGCGAGCTCGGCCTCGCAGGCCCGATCGTGAGCGAGCGCCAACAGCCCGACCGTAATGCGGCAGGCCTGCTTCTCGCCGCTGGCGGCCAGCCACGCTTCGAAGGCGCGTTGGTAGGCGCGGCGCGGGAAGAGCTGCTCGCGATAGACCAGGTTGAGCAAGGCCATTGGTTTGCGGCGCAAGGCATGGATGACGTGCCGGTAATCAACCACATGGCCGTGCTTGCCATTGGGATGCGGCCGGCCACGGCGCAGTGTCATCAGCGGCGTCGCGCCGAGAAAGCATTCGAGCCGATCGTCATAGAGCCGCACGCGCAGGCGATGGCCGATCAGGCGCGAGGGCACAGAATAGAAGACTTTCTTGAGGGTGAACCCGCTAGTCGCGGTGACGGTGACGATCGTCTCCTCGTAATCCGTCGTCCGGTGCGCCGGCAACGGCTGCAAGGCCGGACGCTCGAGCTCGAGCCGCTTGCGGTTGCGAGCATTGCGGCGTCCGACGATCTCGTCGACGAAGCGACGATAGACATCCAGGGTGTCGAAATCGCGCGAACCGCGCAGCAGCAGCGCGTCCTCGAGGGCCCGCTTCAGATGGCCGTGCGGACTTTCGATCGAGCCGTTCTCGTGTGCTAGGCCGCGATTGTTGCGGGTCGGCTCCATGCGGTAATGCGCGCACAGCGCCTCGTAGCGGCGCGTCTGATCCTGCCGCGTGTCGTCGTCAAGGTTGTGGAAGGCCGCTGACAGGCTGTCGCTGCGATGCTGCAACGGGGCGCGACCGAGCGCCCACAGCGCATTCTGCAAACCCTCCGCCAGTGCCACAAAGCTCTCTCCACCGAGCACGACATGCGCATGCTCCCAGCCGGAGAAGGCCAGGCGGAAGTGATAGAGCCGGTGATCGAGCGGCACACCGGCGATGCTGATGCTGTGATCGCGCATGTCGGTGAAATCGGACAACCCCAGCCGACCCGGGGGATGCTCCTGCCGGAAGACGACGTCTCGCTCGGCCCCGTTGAGCGCCCGCCAGCTGCGGATGCGCCGCTCCAGGGTACGGCGGATACCGCCGCCGATCTCAGGATGGCGCCGCCGGATCTCGTCGAAAATGGCCACTGGCCGCAGGTCCGGCGCGCTCTTCAACAAAGGCACTACCTCGCTCTCCCAAACCGCAGCCAGCGGATCTTGTCGTCGACGGCCGCGCGGCGCTTTCCTTTGCGAAGGCAGCCGGGGATCCTGTTCGATGCGATAGGCGGTGGCAGCACTGAACCCGGCCTTGGCCGCGGCAATCGTTGGCGTCTCGGCTTGGCGAAAACTCATGTACAGCCTCATCTGGCAATCGGTGACGTGGCGGCCGGGCAAGCTGCGGTTCCTCATCGGCATGAAGAACCCGCTTCCTATCCGGCCGGCTGTGACCGCCAGTAAACACGGCCCCTAGCGGGGCCGCGCCGTTCGCCAGATTCGCGACTTCAGTCGGACTACGCCCTCCTTTCGTCACCAATCCAGCGACACTTTCTCATCCTGATTGACGCGCTCTTCTCATCCTGTTTGTCGCGCGGCACCAGCTCCAATGCCGGCTTACCGAGGAAGTGCTCGATGCTGCATCATGTGCCCCACAGGCCGCCATTCCACGATTTCCCGGCCG
>DATEJC010000204.1:0-7308 GCA_035278345.1 Bradyrhizobium sp.
CCCGAACTATGTCGAGCGCGGAATTATGTTGAGCTGGCCGCAAAATGCGGCGGAATGGCTCAGCGATAGAGGTGGCGCGCTCAACATAACGCGCATGCTCCAGATGTCTCAGGACGAAAGGAGCATCACAATGTCAGACGAGACCTATCTAGCCGCGCTGCGTGAGCACATTGAAAACTTCATCATCCATCTACGCCGTCAGGGCTATGCCGAGGGGACGATCCTTCACTACAGCCACAGCTGCCGCCATTTCGCGATATGGCTTGATGATCAGCACATCGACTTACCATCGGTTGATCATGGCGTTGTGGAACGGTTCGCGGCTCATCATTGCACCTGCCCGAGCGCTTTCCGGCTAAAGGCTCAGCGCAACCCAAGTTACGTCGCTTCGATCCGCCGCTTTGCGCGCTATCTTGCCGATCAGGGACTGACGCCAGCGGCGGTCTGGGGCGAGCAGAGCGACAACCGCCTGCGCCCGTTCCGGGAATGGCTGCGGCAGCATCGGGGCACCGGAGAGCGCACGATCCTGCGGCATGTCCACGCGATCACCATACTGCTGCCGCAGCTTGGCAGTGACCCGGCGCGCTACGATGCCGCTTTGATCAACAGGGTGATCCTGAGCAATCTGGAGACCGCCTCACGCGCCAGCATCCAGCTGATGTGCGGCTCGCTACGTATGTACCTGCGGTTCCTTTCCGCGTCAGGGGCATGCTCACCAGCCTTGGTTGGGGCGATCCCGCGGATACCGCGATGGCGGCTTTCGACGCTGCCACGCTATATCCTAAACGACGATGTCGAGCGCGTGATCGCATCGTGTGACCCCGCCACGGCGCGCGGACTTCGCGACCGCGCGATCCTGATGCTGCTGGCCCGCCTGGCACTACGCGCGAGCGACATCACCAACCTGCATCTCGACGATATCGACTGGGATAATGCCCTCATCAAGGTGGCGGGCAAAACGAGTTATGCGGTCGCTCTGCCGCTGCCGCAGGATGCTGGTGACGCTCTGCTCACCTACATCGAGCACGCTCGACCGGCAGTTGCTTCGACCAAGGTCTTCATCCGGGCGATCGCACCGTTCGTGCCGTTCGCATCGTCTGGTCCGGTAACGATCGTTGTTCGAGACGCGCTGAAGAGGGCTGGCGTCGACAATGCCAACTTCCGGGGCGCCCACCTGCTTCGTCACTCCGCCGCGACCCACATGTTGCGTACCGGGGCAACGCTCGACGCGGTCGGGGCGGTGCTGCGGCATCGGTCGACCGAGACGACCGCAATCTATGCCAAGGTCGACACAACGATGCTCGCGCATGTCGTGCAGCCCTGGATCGGAGGTGCGTCATGCTGATGGCCGCCAATGTCCAGCGCTACGTCGCGATTAAACGCGGCCTTGGTTACAGCTTCG
The DNA here is from genome assembly GCA_035278345.1 of Bradyrhizobium sp. Classification (GTDB taxonomy): domain Bacteria; phylum Pseudomonadota; class Alphaproteobacteria; order Rhizobiales; family Xanthobacteraceae; genus Bradyrhizobium. Next base: position 1,403 of record DATEJC010000204.1, read on the forward strand.
CCGACCAGGAGCAGATGCTCCAACGCTATGCTGCGTTCGCCGACGCACGCGGCGAGGAATGCACCACCGTCAGCGGCATGATCGAATGGGCATCCGGTGCTCCATCGATCCAGAGATCGCGTGAGTGGCTACGGACTGTTCGCCACTTTGCCATCGCCATGCATGCCGAGGACCCTCGCAGCGAAATACCGCCGCGCGATGCGTTCGGACGGGCCAAGCGTCAAAGGCCACGACCTCACATCCTGAGTCCGGATGACGTCAAACTCATCATGCAGGCCGCGTTCGCCGTTCCGCCGGTCGCGTCGATAACGCCTTACACCTGTCACTACATAATCGGTCTGATCGCCACGGCCGGCCTGCGCGTCTCCGAAGCGGCAGACCTGCTCATCACCGATATTACCGCCGATGGGCTGCTGATCCGCGAAACCAAGTTCAGGAAAACGCGGCTCGTTCCGATCCACCAAAGCACACGTGCCGCACTCGAAGAATATCTGGCGCTCAGAAGGCGTATCGGCGGCCCCAATCCCCATCTGTTCGTACTCTCGACAGGAGAGCCGCCCGACCCGGCGATGGTCACTCGAACCTTCGTCAGGCTTGCTCGACAGGTTGGTCTGCGCGGTCCCGCAGGCGTGCGTGGCCCGAGGGTACACGATCTTCGACATAGCTTTGCAGTCCGATCCCTCGAGCAATGCGGCCAAGGTCGAGCGGCCATCAACCGGCATATGCTCGCCCTCAGCACCTACTTGGGGCACGCCTGTCTCTCCGATACCTACTGGTATCTGGAGGCGACGCCGGTGCTGATCCGCCAGATCGCGGACGCCACCGAGGCGTTCCGGGAAGGGGGTGCCGCATGACTGCACTCGCACCACACCTCAGCGCCTATCTGCTCGAGCATCTGCCGCGCGACCGTGGCGCGAGCCGCCATACCATCGACAGCTACGCCTTCGGCTTCCAGTTGCTCGTCAACTTCGCAGCGAAACGGCTGGGCATCCGGCCGTCAGCGCTCCAGATCGAGCAGCTCTCCGCGCAGTTGATCCTCGACTTCCTTGACCATGTCGAGATCGATCGGTCGAACACGGCCCGCACGCGCAATGCGCGTCTTGCCGCCATCCGGTCGTTCTTCCGGTTCTTGGAATATCGCGTTCCTGCCTGCCTCGACTTGGCGATGCAGGTGCAGGCGCTCCCGTTCAAGCGGGTTGAGGAAGGGCTGGTCGATTATCTGACGCGGGCCGAGCTGCAAGCAGTGCTGGACGCGCCCGATCGACGCACGCGGTCGGGCCTCCGAGATCGGGCGATGCTTCACGTCGCCTACGCCTGCGGACTGCGCGTATCCGAGCTGACCGGACTCCAGTTAGGTGATGTGGGCGCACCGACCATCGACGTTATCCACGTGTTGGGAAAGGGCCGAAGAGAGCGGGTTCTGCCGCTCTGGAAGGAAACGCAGACGGTCTTGCGCGACTGGCTGCGAGTGCGGCCAGCCAGCAACGACGCGGCGGTCTTCCTCAATGCTCGGGGAGAAGCGATGGGCCGCCACGGCTTCGCCAGCCGCCTCGCTGCCCACATCAAAACCGCACAGCGTGCCGTCCCGAGCTTGGCCCGCAAACGGGTGACGCCGCATGTCCTCCGACACACCTGCGCCATCCACACTCTGGAAGCGACCGGTGACGTCAGACGGGTGGCGCTATGGCTCGGCCACGCGTGCGTCACCAGCACCGAGATCTATCTGCGGATAGATCCCAGCGAGAAGCTCGACATGCTCGATGCCGGCGTGCCGCCGCAGATCAAACGCGGCTCGTTCAACGGGGTGTCGGATCGTCTCTTAGCAATGCTGGAGGCCAGCCGTGCCCGATAATTATGCAAAGCAATCCAGCTCCGGCGCCGCGTTCTGCGGCGCCGGAAAGGTGGCTCTCAACATAACCCAGCGCTCAACATACTTCGGACTGGCCGACCTTGGCTTCGGATGCCCGGAAATGGGCACGTTCAGCCTCACCGAAATCGCTTCCGTCCGGCTGCCCTACGGCCTGCGGATCGAGCGCGACCTCTATTTCACCGCCCGATTTGGCCTCACTGTTTATGCCGATGCCGCGCGCATTGCGGGCCGGATCACCGAGGACGAGCGCCTGCTGGAGGCAGCCGCGCGGGCGCGTCAATTGACCCGAAACACCGAGATTCCGCCCGCACCGGACGGATGAGCCCGCGCGGACTCTTCTCCGCGTTTGTTCCGGCTCCGTCCGCCGCAATTTCCATACCAGTGAACGGAGCCGGTCCACCCCAAGATGGAGTGAAGACCCATGCAACTCGCAAATATCGAACTTGGCAAGCTGTTCGTCAGCAAGACCAATATGCGCCATGCCGACAAGGCCCCGGACGTGTCGGACATTCTCCCCACCGTTAAGGCGCGCGGCGTGCTGGTGCCGCTGATCGTGCGGCCCGGCGAGGATGAAGGAAAGCCCGGCCTGTTCGGCATCGTCGCGGGCGCGCGCCGCTTCCATGCGGCAACCCTTGCCGCGCAAGAGAGCGGCGAAGCGGATGCCTTGCCCTGCGCGATCATGGAGCCGGGCGACGATGCCGCCGCACTGGAAGCCTCATTGATTGAGAATATCGGCAGGCTCGACCCCGACGAAGTTACCCAGTGGGAGACCTTCACCCGGCTTATCCAGAAGGAGGGACGCAAGCCCGAACAGATCGGCCAGACCTTCGGTCTTACCGACCTTTATGTCCGCCGGATTCTCGCGCTCGGCAATCTCTTGCCCCGCATTCGCCATCTTTACCGCGATGGCGAGATCAACGCCGCCAGCGTCCGCCATCTCACCCTGGCGACCAAGGCGCAGCAAAAGGAATGGCTGGCCCTGTTCGACAGTCCCGACGACTATGTGCCGACGGGTGCGCAATTGAAATCATGGCTGCTGGGCGGCGCGTCGATATCCACCAAGACCGCGATCTTTCCGCTCGGCGGATACAAGGGCAAGATCGTCGCCGACCTGTTCGGCGAAGATGGAGTTTTCGCCGACGCCGGGCAATTCTGGCAGGCGCAGAACGAGGCCATCGCCGCCAAGCGCGACGCGCTTCTGGCCGATGGCTGGGCCGATGTCGAAGTGATGGAGCCGGGGCGCTATTTCCATGCGTGGGAATATGAGCGGACGCCCCAGGCCAAGGGCGGCAAGGTCATCATCACCGTCACTCATCAGGGCGAAGTCGAAATCCACGAAGGCTATCTTTCGGGGAAGGAGGCGAAGAAGGCCCGCGCGCAGGAAACCAAGGCCGGTCGGACCGAGGCCGATCGACAGGCGGCGCGCGACCAGCGCAGCGAGACGACGAGCAGCTTGCAGACCTATATCGACCTGCACCGCCATGCCGCCGCCCGCGCCGTGCTGACCGATCATCCCGGCGTGGCGCTACGCTTGATGGTGGCCCACGCCATCACCGGATCGCCGCTATGGACCATCAAGATCGAGAAGCCCTATTGCCGCAATGAGGCGATTGCCGAGAGCGTCGAAACCGGCATGGCCGAAACCCTGTTCGATGCCAAGCGCCGCGCGGCTCTGGCGCTGTTGGACTTCTCGCCCGAGGAACCCACCGTCGCGGGCGGCAACGGCAAGAGCGAAGGAACCGCCGCGATCTTCGCCCGGCTTCTCACCCTTGGCGATGTCGATGTGCTCGCCATTCTCTCTGTGGTTATGGGCGAGACGATGGAAGCGGGCAGCGCCGTGGTCGAGGCCGTGGGCAGCTATCTCAAGGTCGATATGGGCGCACTATGGACTCCCGACGATGCCCTGTTCGATCAGTTGCGCGACCGTCAGGTGGCGAATGCCATGCTCCGCGAAGTCGCGGGCAAAAGGATCGCGGACGGCAATATCGCGGAGAAGGTGAAGACGCAGAAAGCCATTATCCGCGATTGCCTGACCGGCAGCAACGACCGCAGACAAGTCGATGGCTGGGTTCCCCGCTGGCTGTGTTTCCCCGCCGCCAGCTATACGCAGCGGCCTTTCGTTTGCCTTGCGAAATGGAAGCAGGTGGAGCCGCATATGAAGGGACTGCCCGCGCCGCTTCCCGTCGAGATCGGGCCGGTCGATCCTTACGCCGCCGCAGCGGAATGAGACAGCAAGGGGCGGCGCTGCCGCCCCTTCCATCATCAGCGGACCAAAAAATTCGCGCCGGCGCACGCGGCTATGCCGCGCGCACCGGCGTATAAGGGGTGGTGGTCAATTCGCGCGAATGACCGGCTAGATCTCATCCGCGGCCGGCGGCGTTTCGCGTTTTGCCCGATCCAGAAACGGCAGCATATTGCTTGGCATAGCCTTGTCGGCGCGGCGTTTCAGGAAGTCGGATGCGGTTTCGACCACGCCGATTTTCTGCGCGATGGCGACGGCGATCCACTGGTTCAACGACACGCCGTCTTCCTTGGCAAGCCGGGCAGCGGCTTCCTTGACCGATGCCGGGAGCTTGAGCGGGTAGGATGCCTTACTCACGACCGTAACTCCTTCAACAACTCTCCGGGCCTGAGGACCCGCAATCCGAACCTTGCCGCGCCCTTGGCAAAATCACGCACATTGTGCGTGACCAGCGCATCGGCGCGGCCATTGACCGCTGCCTCCAGGACCATCTCGTCATTGGGGTCTGTAAGCTGCGGCCGCCACTGAAAACTCACTTCCACCGCCTCGCAGGCGCTCGCCAGAGCGGCAAGAAAGCGGTCGATGTCGCGCAATCCTAGTCCATGTGCGAGGCGCTGCTCGGGACGCTTCAGCACTGCCTCATATTCAAGAAACAACGCGGGCGTCACCAGAGGCGTCAGCCGCCCATGCGCTGCTTCGCGCAAGACTGCATTGCTGCCTCCAATCGCGCTCCTCAGCGCTGTCACGATGATGTCGGTGTCGAGGACGACTCTCGGCATATCCTATAAGATATCACTCTCTATTCGAGATTTCAATGGACCCCGCCATCCATGAAGTGACATGAGCCCAAGTCCAGGGCTGGTCGGATCGAGACCGCCGCTGATGCTTATCAGCGGGTGCGATCTCTCTGCAGACAGACTGCGGATCGGCGATCCTGCATCCATGCGCATGGACGTTTCAGGGAAGCGAAGGGACGTTGGGGGCGGACAATCGGCTTCCATTTTCGCGTGTCGTGCCGGGCGCGACCCCGGCTGCTTGTCTGACCTATGGGCGGTCCTGGCCGCCCGCAACCGGGATGCGCTTGCCTATTTTCCCCGCCGCGTGAACGCGGCTCCTCGCGGCCGCTTCGCTCCAAAATAGCCCCCGCATCCCGGTCCTCCGCTTCGCTTGCGGCCCTTACGGGTGCGTGCGCCCCGGCCAGCCCATCACGGTCCCAAGCATCGCCGGGGATCGGCTCCGACGAACAGCGAAAGGAACTTCACCATGTCCACTCTCGGTATCGTCTCGCGCAACCGTGAAACCAACGAAATGCGCGGGAGCATCGCGCTTCTCGGACGCCGCAATCCCATCGGCATCGAGATCGTCCCGAACCCCGCCAAACGCTCCGAAACGCAGCCCGATTTCCGCATCTACAGCGGTGCGAACGAACTCGGCGCGGGCTGGGTCAAGGTCAGCCGCGAAACGGCCAAGCCCTATATCTCGCTCCGCATCTTCCACCCGCAGATCGCGCAATGGCCGATCTACGCCAATCTCGGCCGCGCCGCCGGCCAAGACGATGACGACGTGCTCGCCGTGATCGTCAACGAGGCCACCTGACCGGCCCGCAGGCCCCCGCGCCCTTTCCGGCGCGGGGGCTTGCTTCTGCCCGAATCCGGGGAGGGGCCGAAACGGGCCTGCCTGAACACGCACCGGCGCGTCCAAATGCTCCCCGCACGCTGGCGGCGAACCGACGTCCCATGTGCGGAAAGGAGCATCAGACATGGACGACGACGATCCCAACGCCCGCGCCGCGCG
>DATEJC010000205.1:0-6491 GCA_035278345.1 Bradyrhizobium sp.
CACGCCCTGCCCCGGCGCTGCGGGACGGCTCGGCAGCAGGCGGCCGCGCGGCAATTCCGGCACCTGCTCGTCGTCATCGGGGAGTTGTTGCTGCTGTCCGCGCGGAACGGAGCCCGGCGGCCGCGGCGGTTGATCGGAGAAAATATTGCCGATCTGCGCCTGCGCCGGCGGCGCAACCGCAAAAACAGAGGCGGCCATCAGAGCCGCAAAACCGGTCAGGGCAAAGGTCCGAAACATCTCGCGGCTTCAAAGGGGCGAATCGGGCGACAGTGTACCTTGATCAGCCGCTCGCGCGGTCTTCGGTTAACACGCCGAATACGGCGGGGAAAGGGCGGTATTCCCGGCACTAGCCAGCCCCCGCCCTGCATGGAATAGTCTTCCCCACGCGAAAATATGCGGTCCCGCCGCACTGACAAGTCCGGGCCAACCGGAACAGCAAGGGGAACATCAGACATGGCCGATCGTATCCGACTGGACGGCAAGGTCGCCGTCGTCACCGGCGCGGCCGGGGTCATCGGCAGCGCCACCATGCGCCTGCTCGCCGAGCGCGGCGCCCGCATCGTCGCCGTCGACCGCAAGAAGGCCGAACTGAAGGCTGCGATCAAGGATCTGCCGGCGGCCGCCGACCCGCTGCTGGTCACCGCCGACGTCACGCGCGAGGAGGAAGTCGCCGAATACGTCCATGCCGCGCTCGACAAGTTCGGCACCGTCGACGTGTTCTTCAACAACGCCGGCATCGAGGGCGACGTCAAGCCGATCCCCGACTATCCGCTGGAGAGCTTTCGCCGGGTCCTCGACGTCAACGTCGTCGGCGTGTTCCTCGGCATGAAGCACGTGCTGCCGACCATGCTGAAGAACAAGAAGGGCAGCATCATCAACACCGCCTCGATCGCCGGCCTGATGGGCTCGCCGCACATCGCCGTCTACAGTGCGAGCAAGCACGCCGTAATCGGGCTGACGAAAAGCGCGGCGTGGGAATGCACCGGCACCGGGGTGCGGATCAATTGCGTCTGCCCGGGCCTGATCGACAGCCGCATGCTCTCGACCATCCTGCAGGGCCGCAGCGGCGGCAACGAGCCGCCGCCCCAGGACAAGATCGTCGAGCGAATTCCGGCGCGCCGCCTCGGCCAGGCCAGCGAAGTCGCCGCGATCGTCGCCTTCCTTGCCTCGGACGATGCGAGCTACGTCTCCGGCTCGCACTACACCGTCGATGGCGGCCGCACCGCGGCCTGACCATACGACACAACAACAGGACCAGAGATGCCCGTCGTTCTCGATGCCGATGCCGCAGCCGTCTACAAGGCGTTCCTGGAGGCGAACCGCCCGCCCTACGAGAACGGGACGCCGGTGCAGGCGCGCGAGATGTATCTCGCCGCCCGTTTCGTCAGCAATCCCGAGCCGCCGGAGCTTGAATCGGCCAAGGACATTGCGATCCCTGGCCCGCACGGGTCGATCCCGGCACGCATCTACACGCCGAAGCAGTTGCGCAAGAAGGACGGCCTCGCGCCCTGCCTCGTGTTCCTGCACGGCGGCGGCTTTGTCATCGGCAATCTCGATTCCCATGACGTGGTGTGCCGAAAACTCGCGCATGAGGGCGAGTTGATCGTGATCTCCGTCGATTACCGCCTCGCGCCCGAACACAGGTTTCCCGCAGCGCCCGAGGATGCCATCGCCGCAACGAAATGGGTGGCCGCGAATGCAAGGCAGCTCGGCATCGATGCCGCACGGATCGTCGTCGGCGGCGACAGTGCCGGCGGCAATCTCGCAGCCGTCACGGCCATCGCGCTACGCGAAAGCGGACCGAAGCTGGCTGGCCAGTTGTTGATCTACCCGTCGACCGACTTCGCGATGAATCATCCTTCGCACAGCGAGCCCGAAACCAGCTTGCTGCTGACGCACTCCGTGATCAAATGGTTCATCGATCATTATATGGGCGATGCCGACAGGAATGACTGGCGCGCCTCTCCTGCGCGCGCCACGCTCGCCGGCCTGCCGCCCGCTTATGTGCTGGTCGCCGGCGGCGATCCGCTGCGTGACGAGGGCAACGAATACGCCGAGCGGCTGAAGCAGGCCGGCGTTGCCGTCACCTACCGCTTCTTCCCCGGCCAATTCCACGGCTTCTTCACCATGGGCAAGCTGCTCAATCAGGCCAATGTCGCCGCCAGCGAGATCAGCGCCTGGCTGAAGGCGCAGGACTGAAGACGCAAGACCAAAGACGCAAGACTGAACGATTGCGTCATGTGACCGCGTTGAGGCTGCCGGCTTTTTCGCCTAGTTGCCAGCAGCTTCATTCTGACAAAGCGCCGAGGTATCCTTGACCGTCTTTGGAATTCCGGTCGATTTCATCCTGTTCGGGCTGACGCTGCTCGGCGTCGCGCTATTCCACCATCACACGCTGCCGGTCGCGCTCGGCGGGCTCAGCGCCATCATTGTCTACAAGCTCGCCTTCACGGGCTTCAAATTCGGCACCGGCCTTGCCGGCCTCGTCGGTCATCTCGAGCACGAATGGGTCATCCTCGCCAACCTGTTCCTGCTGCTGATGGGATTTGCGATCCTGTCGCGCCATTTCGAAGAGAGCCGGATTCCGGACAGGATGCCTTCGCTGCTGCCCGATGACTGGAAGGGCGCGCTCGTGCTGCTCGTCCTCGTCTTCATCCTGTCGAGCTTCCTCGACAACATCGCCGCGGCGCTGATCGGCGGCACCGTCGCCCGCCACGTGTTCCAGGGGAAGGTCCATATCGGCTATCTCGCCGCGATCGTCGCGGCATCCAATGCAGGCGGCGCCGGCAGCGTCGTCGGCGACACCACGACGACGATGATGTGGATTGACGGAGTCAGCCCGCTCAGCGTGATCGAAGCCTATGTGGCGGCGATTGTCGCGATGCTGGTCTTCGCCGTGCCGGCCTCGATGCAGCAGCAGAAACATTCCCCGATCGTGAAAAACCCGACCTCGGGAATCCGGGTCGATTACCTTCGCGTGCTCATCGTCGCCGCCATGCTGATCGCCGCGCTGGCGGCGAACCTGCTCGCCAACCTGAAATTCCCGCAGGTGCTCGGCACCGTCCCCGTCCTCGGCCTTGCCGTGTGGATCGTGATCCTCGCGACGGCGGGCGTGCGGCGGCCGGACTGGAAGATCATGCCGGAGACATTCAAGGGCACCGTCTTCCTGCTCGCGCTGGTGACGGCAGCCTCGATGATGCCCGTGGAGAAGCTGCCCGCGGCCTCGTGGCAGACCGCACTCGGCCTCGGCTTCGTCTCCGCCGTGTTCGACAACATCCCGCTCACGGCGCTGGCGCTCAAGCAGGGCGGCTATGACTGGGGCTACCTCGCCTATGCCGTCGGCTTCGGCGGCTCCATGATATGGTTCGGCTCGTCGGCTGGCGTCGCCCTTTCCAATCTCTATCCGGAAGCGAAGTCCGTCGGGCGCTGGGTCCGGCAAGGCTGGCCGATCATTATCGCTTATGTCGCTGGATTCTTCGTGATGCTGGTCCTGCTCGGCTGGCATCCCGACAAGCCGCACTGAGCATTACCGCCGGCGGAACCGGCGGGCCCCCCGTGCGTTATCGCTGACGTGCCCAACACCGGGGAGGTCGCCATGAGAGTCATCAAGGCCATCAGCACTGTTTCCGCAGCCCTCGCTTTTGTTGCGTCAGCCGCTCTTGCGCAGGACGCGAAGACGGGAATGGTCACGCAGATCGATCGGCTCAACGGCACCATTGCGATTCAACCGACGCAGGACGGCACGGTAGGCGCAAGCGGCGGCGCTGGTGGCGCCGCGAAGCAATACAAAGTGCCGGGTGCTTCGCTCGAGGCGCTGCACGCGGGTGACCAAGTCAGCTTCTCCGCTTCCCAGAGCGGCGGCGTCGATACCATCACCAAGATCGAAAAGAAGAAAAAGTAGCGGAATCGTCCGCCTTCACCACTCGCCGAGCCCCAGCGGCGAGTGGACGCGTGGTGCGCGCACGATCTAACCGGCCCGCGCCGCGCGGCGCAGCGACTGTGGCGGCTGGCCGAAGGCGCGGATGAAGGCGCGGCGCATCCGCTCCGGATCGCGAAAGCCGGTGGTCTCGGCAACGCGCTCGATGGCTTCGCTGGACGATTGCACGCGCGCCTTCGCCACCTCGATGCGCAGCCGCTCCACCGCCTTCGAGGGCGTAGAGCCGGTCTCCGCGATAAAGGCGCGGGAAAAATGCCGCGCGCTCATGCCGGCGCGCTCGGCCATGTCTTCCACCGTGAGCGGCGCATCGAGGTTTTCGCGCGCCCAGGCGAGCAGCGGCGCAAAGCGACCGGTCGGCGCCTTCAGTTCCAGCAGCGACGAGAATTGCGACTGCCCGCCCGAGCGGCGGTGATAAAGCACGAGCTGTCGCGCGGTTCGCTGCGCGATCTCCTCGCCATAATCCTCTGCGATCATGGCAAGCGACAGGTCGATGCCGGCGGTGATGCCGGCCGACGTCCAGACATTGCCGTCGCGCACGTAGATCTGGTCCGGCTCGAGCTTCACCTTGGGATAGGCGGCAACGAAATGTTGGGTGCGCTGCCAATGCGTGGTTGCACGCTTGCCATCGAGCAGGCCCGCTTCGGCCAGGATGTAGGCGCCGGAGCAAACGCTGGCGATCCTGACCCCGCGCTTGGCCATGCTGCGCACGAACGACATCGTCTTCGGGCACGCCGCTGCGGCGCGGGTGCCCTCGCCGCCTGCAACAATCAGGGTCGTGATCGCCGCCGGGGGCTTGGTGCTGCGCGCCAGCATCTCAACGCCGGAGGAGCTGCGCACCGCGCCTGGTTCAATCGCCATCGCCCGGATCGCCGGTGCACCGCCGGCGAAGCGCGCGGCGATCTCGAACGCCGAAATCGGCCCCGCCGCATCGAGCAACTGGAAGTCCGGGAAGATCAGCACACCGATCATGCCATCCTGCCTCATGTCCTGAAACGAGGGAAATATGCCATTTCAGACAAGAGGCTGACCATGCCATGCTCGGCTCGTCAAGCGAAATCAGGAGGCCTCGATGTCCGCATCCCTGCAAATCGGAATTGTCCTGTTCCCGCGTGTCACCCAGCTCGACTTCACCGGCCCCCTGCAGGTGTTTTCCAGCGTGCCCGGCGCCACGGTGCATCTGATCTGGAAGCGCATCGAGCCGGTGCCGAGCGATTCCGTCCTGGTGATAACGCCGACGATCGCCTTCGCGGATTGCCCACAGCTGGACGTGATCTGTGTCCCCGGCGGTTTTGGCACCGACGACATGGTCAATGACGAGGAGATGCTGGCCTTCCTGCGCAAGCAGGCCGAAGGCGCGAAATATGTCACCTCGGTCTGCACTGGATCCATGGTGCTCGGCGCAGCAGGCCTCCTGAAGGGATATCGCGCGACGTCGCACTGGACGATGGTGGACTTCCTGACCGCGTTTGGGGCGACGCCGACGCGGACTCGCGTCTGCACGGACCGCAACCGCGTTACCGGCGGCGGCGTCACTGCAGGCATCGATTTCGCGCTCACATTGGTGTCGCAGCTGGTGGACCGTCAGACGGCAGAAGCAATCCAGCTGCGGCTCGAATACAACCCTGCCCCGCCCTTCAGCGCCGGCTCGCCTGAGACCGCGCCGCCCGAAATTCTTTCGTTCATGAAGGAGAGATATGCAGCCGCGCAGGAGCGGCGCCGTGAGGTGCTTGGGCGTGCCGCCGCGCGACTGGCTGAGAGACCGTTTGAAGACGGGGTGGCGGTTTGAGGTGGTCCATGATTCACGCTTCTGATGTGGACAGCAGCGAATCGGGCCCGGATGGCCGCCGGTGTTGGGGCCGCCTCAAGCGTCCGTCGTTAGACTAGGCGACACCTTCAGATTGGAACGACTACCTTGGAGATTGGAAACATTGGCGCTCAAACGGATGGACAACGTCGGAATCGTCGTCGAAGACCTCGGAGGGACGATTGATTTCTTTCGCGAACTCGGCCTTGAGCTCGAAGGGCGGGCCACGATCGAAGGAGAATGGGCTGGACGTGTCACCGGACTGGGCGATCAGCGTGTGGAGATTGCCATGATGCGCACACCGGACGGCCACAGCCGGCTTGAGCTCTCCCGCTTCCTCACGCCGCCCGTCGTCGCAGATCACCGGAACGCCCCGGTCAACGCTCTAGGCTACCTCCGCGTCATGTTCGCCGTGGACGACGTCGACCAGACGCTTGAAAGGCTCCGCACACGCGGCGCGCAGCTCGTAGGCGAAGTAGTCCGGTATAAAGACGCGTATCGGCTCTGCTACATCCGCGGGCCTGAAGGGCTTCTCATCGGACTCGCCCAAGAACTCAGCTGAGCGCAATACGAAGACAAATGGCGAAGAGTGACCAGCCTGATCCGCGCAAACAGAAAAAGGCCGCCTGGTTGCCCAGACGGCCTTTCCTGTCTCACGATAGCCCCACATTAGCGGGCGATTTCAGAACGTCTGCACCGGGGGCCTATCTCCCGGCCGTGTCCTACTCGGGGGCCGCTGCTCATCGGGAC
>DATEJC010000206.1:0-3940 GCA_035278345.1 Bradyrhizobium sp.
GATGCATCGGTGACTATCGAGCGAGAAAATTCGGGTCAATGCGATGGAGGCAACAGCGCGTTTGAATCGATCCAGATGAAAGAGATTCTAAATCCGGAATTTGAAGCGGTTCTAATCTGTACTTTGTAAGCGTTCTAATAATGGTTCTAAATCTGCAACGAAGCGAAGGAGCACGACGAATGACAACGTCGATCGCTGCTCGGCGGCTTCATCAGCAAGAACAATTCATCGGCGATCGCGAAGCGACCTGCGGCACGCACTCGGTAGCTTCCTGCCCGAGATGTTGAGCCGTTCACCACGGCTTGATCAAACCGCCAGCGGCTGCAACCAGCATGCGATGTTTCCGTACCGGGCGTGCGAATGCAGCGGCAGCCGACACAATCCGCGGTCATGCCCGAAGCCCTGCGGCGAAGGCGAAATCGCGACTGTTGCGACCGGCTCGCAAACCTTTCCAATTGTTTAGGTAATCTCAAGTCCACGTGTGTTTACTTCGGCGCGTTCGACCCGATATCGCTTGGTATCGGGGGAACCGACTTGAGCTCTCGATGGTTGTTCCCGATGACCCGTGAGCGCGCATGTCCTGGTCCCGCACCATCCGCTGGGTTTTGCTGATCGCCGCTATTGGCGCGATCGGCTTTTTGGGCTGGGATCGATATGGCCGCGCGCAGTCGCCGCAAGCCGCTCAGCCGCAAACCGCGCAAAAGGCCTCTTCCAACAACCCGGTTCCGGTGAAGATCGCGACCGTCGAGAAGGCTGATTTCCCGGTCTACCTCACCGGCCTCGGCACCGTGCAGGGCTTCAATACGGTGCTGGTGCGCAGCCGGGTCGACGGCCAGATCAACAAGATCGACTTCACCGAAGGCCAGTTCGTGAAGGAAGGCGACACGCTGGTCGAGATCGATCCGCGGCCGTTCCAGGCGGCGCTCGACCAGGCCAAGGCCAAGAAAGCGCAGGACGAGGCCAACCTCGCCAATGCCAGGCTCGACCTGCAGCGCTACACCCGGCTCGGCGAATTCGCCACAAGGCAGCAGACCGACACCCAGCGTTCCCAGGTCGCGCAATTGACCGCACAGATCGAGGCCGATCAGGCCGCAATCGACAACGCACAAACCCAGCTCGACTACGCCACCGTGAAGGCACCGATCTCGGGCGTCGTCGGCATCCGCCAGGTCGACGTCGGCAACATCGTCAACGCCGCGACCCAGACCGGCATCGTCAGCATCGCCCAGATCGAGCCGATCGCGGTGATCTTTACCGCGCCGGAGGAGCAGTTGCCCGACATCAGGGCGGCGCTCGCCGAAGCGCCGCCGAAGGTCATTGCGCTGTCGACCGACGGCAAGAAGGCGCTTTCCACGGGCACGCTCGCGCTGATCAACAACCAGGTCGATACGACCAGCGGCACCATCCGCCTGAAGGCCGTGTTCGACAACAAGGACCATGCGCTGTGGCCGGGGCAGTCGGTCTCGACCCGCCTCCTCGTCGCGACGCTGAAGGATGCGACCGTCATCCCCGATGACGCGGTCCAGCACGGCAATGACGGCCTCTATGCGTTCTCGGTCAATGCCGAGAACAAGGCGGAACTGCGCCAGATCAAGGTGAGCAAATCGATCGATGGCCGCTCGGTGGTCGACGAAGGCCTGTCGCCAGGCGAGCGGGTCATCACCTCAGGCCAGTACAGGGTACAGCCGGGAACTCTGGTCGGCGCCAATGTCGCCGACGCAGCCGCGAAGGTCGGCCAGGAATGAGCGGCGGCATATCAGGCCCCTTCATTCGCTATCCCATCGGCACATCGTTGCTGATGGCCGGGATCCTCTTTGTCGGTCTGGTCGCCTACCCGCTCCTGCCCGTCGCGCCACTGCCGCAGGTGGACTTTCCGACCATCCAGGTCACCGCCAACCTGCCGGGCGCGAGCCCCGAGACCATGGCATCGTCCGTGGCGCAGCCGCTGGAGCGCCAGTTCGCGCAAATTCCCGGTATCGCGCAGATGACCTCGACCAGCTATCTCGGCACTGCCGCGGTTACCATCCAGTTCGACCTCAACCGCAGCATCGATGGCGCCGCCAATGACGTGCAGGCCGCGATCAACGCCGCTGGCGGACAATTGCCGAAAAACCTCCCCTCGCCGCCGACCTATCGCAAGGTCAACCCGGCGGACTCTCCGATCCTGATCTTGTCGGCGACCTCGGACACCCTGCCGCTGACGGAAGTCTCCGACACCATCGACGTCCAGCTCGGCCAGCAGATCAGCCAGATCTCCGGCGTGGCACAGGTCTTGATCGGTGGCCAGCAGAAGCCGGCGATCCGCGTCCAGATCGATCCCGCAAAACTCGTCGCCAAAGGTCTGTCGCTGGAGGACGTGCGCAGCCAGATCGCCATCGCCACCGTCGATTCACCCAAAGGCAATATCGACGGCACAACGCGCGCCTATACCATCTATGCCAACGACCAGTTGACGGCTTCGAAAGACTGGAACGACGTCATCATCGCCTACCGCAACGGCGGGCCGCTGCGCATCCGCGACATCGGCCAGGCCGTCAGTGGACCGGAGGATGCCAAGCAGGCCGCCTGGGCCAATGGCAAGCGCGGCGTGTTCCTGGTGGTGTTCAAGCAGCCCGGCGCGAACGTCATCGAGACCGTCGACAAGATCAAGGCGACGCTGCCGCGGCTGGTCGCGGCAATCCCCCCGCAGATCAAGGTCGAGTTGCTGAGCGACCGTACAACCACGATCCGCGCCGCGGTCGAAGACGTGCAACTCACCATGCTGCTCACCATCGCGCTGGTCGTGATGGTGATCTTTCTGTTCCTGCGCAGCTTCTGGGCGACCGTGATCCCCGCCGTGACGGTGCCGCTGGCGCTGCTCGGCGCGTGCTCCCTGATGTGGGCGTTTGGCTACACGCTCGACAATCTCTCCCTGATGTCGCTGACCATTGCGGTCGGCTTTGTGGTCGACGATGCCATCGTGATGCTGGAGAACATCAGCCGCTACGTCGAGGAAGGCGAAAAGCCGATGGCCGCCGCCTTCCGCGGCGCCAGCGAAATCGGCTTCACCATCGTCTCGATCAGCATTTCGCTGGTGGCGGTGCTGATCCCGCTGCTGCTGATGGGCGGCATCATCGGACGCCTGTTCCGCGAATTCGCCGTCGTGCTGGCGATGACGATCTTCGTCTCCATGTTCGTATCGCTGACGCTGACGCCGATGATGGCCTCGCGCTTCCTGCGCGCCCAACACGAGGCGCAGCACGGCCGCTTCTATCAGTGGAGCGAGCGCATGTTCGACGGCATGCTGCGCGGCTATGAGCGCGGCCTTGACCGCGCGCTGCGCTGGAAGTTCACCACGCTGATGGTGTTCTTCGCCACGCTCGGCCTCTCCGTCTCCCTGTTCATCGCGATCCCGAAGGGATTCTTTCCGCAGCAGGATGTCGGCCTGATCACTGCGACCTCGGAAGCCGGCCAGGATATCTCCTTTGCCGACATGAAGCGGCACCAGGAAGAACTCGGCAAGATCGTTCAAGCCGATCCTGACGTCGCCACCATCGCCATGGCGGTCGGCGGCAGCGGCAGCGCGCTCAATACCGGACGCATGTACATCACGCTCAAGCCGCGCAACGAACGCAAGGCAAACGCCCAGCAGATTATCGCGCGGCTGCGCCCCAAGCTCGAAAAGGTCGAGGGCGCGCGGCTGTTCATGCAGGCGGCGCAGGACGTCCGCCTCGGCGGCCGGCCGAGCCGCACCCAGTTCGAGTTCACGCTGCAGGACGCCAACCTCGCCGAGCTCAACGAATGGGCGCCGAAGATTCTCGCCAAGGTGCAGACCCTACCGGAGTTGCGCGACGTCGCCACCGACCAGCAGAACAAGGGCACCACGCTGGAGCTGAAGATCAACCGCGACACCGCCTCGCGCTACGGCATCCAGCCGCAGCTGATCGACGACACGCTGTAC
>DATEJC010000207.1:0-5678 GCA_035278345.1 Bradyrhizobium sp.
GCGATGAATTCATCGCCCGGCATCAGCAGCTGCTGCAGCGTCACCACCTGCGCGGCATGGCCGGAGGCGACCGCCAGCCCCGCGGTGCCGCCCTCGAGTGCGGCGACGCGCTCTTCCAGCACGGCATTGGTGGGGTTGCCGATGCGGGTATAGATGTTGCCGAACGACTGCAGCCCGAACAGCGAGGCGGCATGATCGGCGTCGTTGAAGACAAAGGAGGTGGTCTGATAGATCGGCGTCGCCCGCGCGCCGGTGGTGGGATCGGGCTGCGCGCCCGCATGCACGGCAAGCGTTGAAAATCCCGGCTCACGATCGGTCATTTGCAGTCCTTATCGGTTTGAAATTGGCGGCATGCTGATGGTGGATGCGGCTGCCGTCAAGGCGGGTTGACGCTAGCAATTGGCGCTTGGAAAGCGCGTGCTTCGCTTGCCGCGAGGCGAGGACGATTGTTTCTCACAATCGCGTCAGGTCGCTTCAGTCTTGTTCTTCGCGACGCGATCCGAGGCGGAGGTTGCGCCGCCGCCGACGCTGACCCGGTTGAGCGACAGCCGCATGCCCTGCGTCGGGATCGGCGCGCGCTTGGCGCTCAGCGTGCGCGAGTTGACGCCCATCCAGGCGATTTCCGACGACAGGCGGCCATATTCGATCTTCGGGCAGCGGTTCATCACGACCTTGATGCCGGCAGCTTCCGCTTTCGCCGCAGCCGCATCGTCGCGCGCACCGAGCTGCATCCAGATCACCTTCGGCGGCGTCGGAAGTTTTAGCGCTTCCTCGACGACGGGCATGATGTGGCTGGAGTTGCGGAAGATGTCGATCATGTCGACGGGGCGGCCGATATCGGCGAGCGAGCCGACGAAGGGCTTGCCGATCAGCTCCTTGCCGACATGGCCGGGATTGACCGGGATCATGTCGTAGCCGCGCTGCGCCAGATATTTGAACGCGAAATAGCTCGGCCGCACATTGACCGGCGAGGCGCCGACCATCGCGATCGACTTCACGCTGTTGAGGATGCCGCGGATGTAGTTGTCGTCGTATTGGTCGTGGTTCATTCTTCATCCAGTTCGTCGTTCCGGGAAGGTGCGCAAGCACCAGACCCGGAACCTCGAGATTCCGGGTTCGATGCTTCGCATCGCCCCGGAATGACGACGCTAGAGTAGCGTCGTCACTTATCCTGCCATTTCGGCTCGCGCTTCTCGATGAAGGCGCCGATGCCTTCCTCGGCGTCGCGGGCCATCATGTTTTCGGTCATCACCTCGGCGGCGAAGCGATAGGCATCGGCAAGGCTCATCTCGATCTGGCGATAGAAGGCTTCCTTGCCGAGCTTCACCGTGTAGGCGGATTTCAGCGCGACCTTCTGCGCCAGCGCAATCGCGGCCTCGCGCTCGCTGCCTGCGGGCACCACGCGGTTGATCAGGCCGATCGCCCGGGCCTCCGCGGCCGGCACGGGATCGCCGGTCAGCAGCATTTCCATCGCCTGCTTGCGCGGCACATTGCGCGACAGCGCCACCATCGGCGTGGAGCAGAACAGGCCGATGTCGACGCCGGGCGTCGCAAAACTTGCCGCTTCCGAGGCCACCGCAAGATCGCAACTCGCCACCAGCTGACAGCCGGCAGCGGTCGCGATGCCCTGCACCGAGGCGACGACGGGCTTTGGCAGGAGCACGATCGCCTGCATCATCGCGCTGCAGGCATTCATGATCTGCGCAAAATAGGCACGGCCGCGATCGGGATCGCTGCGCCGTGCGGTCAATTCCTTCATGTCGTGGCCGGCGGAGAAGGCCGGGCCATTGGCCGCGATGACCACGCCGCGCACGCTTGCGTCGTCGCGGATGTGGTTCAGCGCGGCATGCAATTCGGCGATCAGGCCTTCGGAAAGGCTGTTGCGCGCGGCGGGCCGGTTGAGGGTGAGCACGGCAATGCTGCCGACGGTTTCGCGGAGCAGGATCGGCGGCGCTGGCTGGCTGGCGCGGGCGGTTTGAGGCATCGAAATTCTTCCGGCTTGAGCAGGCGTCAACTTAATGTAAGAGACCGCCTGACGCGAGGGCAGGGAGCGCAGCAGGGAACGCATGGCAGTTGCGAAAATGAGCGTGGCGGAGCTCGAGGTGTTCCTGCGGCGGGAATTCCCTCAGGCCTTTGGGCCCGGTAGCCCACTCAAAATCGAGCGCGCCGACGGCGCGAGTTGCCTGGTGCGCGAACGTTTCGGCGAGCGCATGCTGCGGCCGGGCGGTACGGTGTCGGGACCGACGCTGATGGCCCTGGCGGACTGCGCCATGTATGTGGTGCTGCTCTCCGCGATCGGGCCGGTCGGCCTTGCGGTGACCACCAGTCTCAACATCAATTTCCTGCGCAAGGGCGCACCGGGCCAGGACGTGCTGGCGGAGGCCAGGCTGCTCAAGCTCGGCAGGCGCCTCGCGGTTGGCGAAGTGTCGCTCATGTCGGGCAATTCCCCTGATCCGATAGCCCATGTCACGACAACCTATTCCATTCCAACTAAATAGGGTTTTGAACGGTAATATTGCACCATATTTGTAAGCTTTTGTTTTTGCTTGTATTAATTGTACTAGAGCCCATTGACGCCCGCGCGCTGCTTCTCTAGAAACCCGCCCAGTTCGGCGCCCCGGGGGGCGCCGATTTCCATTTTCGCGGAATCCTCACATGAAAACCTTTTCGGCCAAGCCCGCCGAGGTGCAGAAGAAGTGGGTCGTGATCGACGCCAAGGGTCTGGTGGTCGGCCGCCTCGCCACGCTCGTCGCCATGCGCCTGCGTGGCAAGCACCTCCCGACCTACACGCCGCATGTCGATTGCGGCGACAACGTCATCATCATCAACGCCGCGCATGTCGTGCTCACCGGCCGCAAGCGCGACCAGAAGGTGTACTACAAGCACACCGGCTTCATCGGCGGCATCAAGGAACGCACCGCCAAGCAGATCCTCGAGGGACGTTTCCCCGAGCGCGTGGTGGAGAAGGCGATCGAGCGCATGATCCCGCGCGGTCCGCTCGGCCGCGTCCAGATGGGCAATCTGCGCGTCTATCCCGGCGCCGAACATCCGCATGAGGCTCAGAACCCCGAGAAGGTCGATATCGCCTCGCTGAACCGCAAGAACATGAGGGCCGCATAACTATGTCCGACACCATGCAGTCTCTCGACCAGCTCTCGCAGCTGAAGCCGGCCGCTCCCGAAGCGCCGAAATACGTCAAGAAGGTCGACAAGCAGGGCCGCGCCTATGCCACCGGCAAGCGCAAGGACGCGGTTGCCCGCGTCTGGGTCAAGCCCGGCTCCGGCAAGATCGTCGTCAACACCCGCGAGGTCGAGATCTACTTCGCCCGCCCGGTGCTGCGCATGATGATCCAGCAGCCGCTGGTCGCAGCCGCCCGCGCCGGCCAGTACGACGTGATCTGCACCGTCACCGGCGGCGGCCTGTCCGGCCAGGCCGGCGCGGTCCGTCATGGCCTGTCCAAGGCGCTGACCAACTTCGAGCCCGAGCTGCGCAGCGTGCTCAAGAAGGGCGGCTTCCTCACCCGCGACTCCCGCGTGGTCGAGCGCAAGAAGTACGGCAAGGCGAAGGCCCGCCGTTCGTTCCAGTTCTCGAAGCGCTAATTGCTTCGCTAAAATTTGCAGCGTCTGCTGCATGCGAACGACGAAAAGGGGCGCTGAAAGGCGCCCCTTTTTGCGTGCGAGTTACGGCTTAATTAATCCAGTTTTTCCTGAAAACTTTGTTGCCCGGAACAACGGATTGCCAATGCGGGACCACTAGAGTGGCCGGTGGCGACTTGCCGGAAAATTGCCCGGCGCGCCCGCATCACAATCGTCCGGTGGCAAGATGTCTTTCGATACCTCGACCCTCTACCTCGTCGCGACCATGCTCGCGGCCATGCTCGGCGGCATGCTCGTGCTGTTTGGCAGGCAGGAGAATATCGCCGCCTTGAAATGGTGGGGAGCGGCCTATCTGATCGGCTCTGCTGCGGTCGCCATCTGGACGATCTGGGGCTCAACGCTCGGTCCGATTGCCTCGCTCGCGCTGACCTCGATCGGTTTCTTCGCGTGCGGCATGGTCTGGAACGCCTCGCGCGTGTTTCACGGCCGCAAGCTGTTGTGGCCTGGCCTCGTGCTGGGCCCGCTGGTGTGGATTGCGACCATGATGACGCTGGCGCCGCGCGACGCCTCGATCCGCCTCAGCATGGGCGCGGCGATCGTTGCGATCTACGCGGCGCTGACGGCGTCCGAACTGTGGAGCGAGCGCCGCCGCGACATGCAACAGCGCTGGCCGACAGTCACCGTCCCCGTCCTGCACGGTTTCGTGCTGATGCTGCCGATTTTACTGGGCGTGTATCTGCGCCCGTATGATGCAAACTTCTCCAACAGCATCTGGGTGACGGTATTCTCGATCGAGCTCGTGCTGTACGCGATCTGCACCGTATTCGTGATCTTCATGCTGGTGTCGGACCGCACGGTGGCTGCGCACAAGAGCGCGGCGTCGACCGACCCGCTGACCGGCCTGTTCAACCGCCGCGGCTTTGCGGAAGCCTGCGCGCGCGTGATCGAGCGCGAGGCCATCGCTGGGCGTCCGGTGACGGTGATGATCTTCGACATCGACCATTTCAAGTCGATCAACGATCGCTTCGGCCATCCGGCCGGTGACGAGATCCTGAAGCTGTTTGCCGTGGTGGTGAGCAGCGGTCTTCGTCTGTCCGATCTCTCGGGGCGCATCGGCGGCGAGGAGTTCGCGGCGCTACTGCCGTGCTCGCTGGAGGAGGGCGTGCTCGTTGCGGAGCGGATGCGGCGGACATTCGAAGCCTCGAACATCGTGTGCGATGAAGGCGCGGTCGACACCACCGTCAGCATTGGCGTCGCGGGCGGACCGGCCGGCACCGAACTCGAAGTGCTGCTGGCGGCGGCCGACACAGCGCTCTACCAGGCCAAGCGCACCGGCCGTAACAAGGTGGAAGCGGCGGAGGAACTGCCGCTGTCACTGGAGCACTGGCGGCGCAAGAGCGCCGGCATTGCCGGCGTCGAGCGGACCAAGCCGGCGACCGCGTAACGTCGGACCAGTGTCACGGAATGAAAGGTAACCTTGCGTTTACCATTCGGTCCATATCATACCGCTCATGGACTCATACCGTCGACGAAACCCGCAAGCCGCGCTGATGGCTCTCGAAGCCGCAGCGGTCTCGGCGCGCGGCGGCTTTGCCTGCATGTTCTCCTCCTCGGACGAGTATGAAAACGCGGTGATCTCGGAACGGCGCGCGCAGGGCGCTTACGGCCGGCCACGGCGCCGCTGGCCGACGGTGATGTTTGTGGGCTGCGCGCTACTGGTGGCCGGCACGGTGCTGTTGCTGAGCTGAGCAGCCCTCAGAACCGGATTGCAGGGGCGCCGCCGGGCGCCTTTTTCTTTTGGCCCAACCGGGGTAGAGACGGAGCCTTCGCTTCAGGAAAGGCTCCCATGATTACCGAAATCGCACAGATCGACGTCAAGCCGGGCTCCGAGAAGGACTTTGAGGCCGCGGTCGCCAAGGCCAGGGCCGCGTTCGGCCGCTCCAAGGGCTTTCACGGCTTCGAGCTGCACCGATCGATCGAGAAACCGCAGCGCTACCGTCTGATGGTGAAATGGGAAACGCTGGAGAACCACACCGTCGACTTCCGCGGCTCGGAGAATTTTACGGAATGGCGCGGGCTGGT
>DATEJC010000208.1:0-5586 GCA_035278345.1 Bradyrhizobium sp.
AACTTTAGGGCGACCTCGCCATGCACCTGCTGATCCGCGCGCCAGAGATCGAGGAGCTACCGGCGCTGTCGGAGCTTTGCATGCGATCGAAGGCGGTGTGGGGCTATGATGCCGCGTTCATGGAAGCCTGCAGGGGCGAGCTGTCGTTAACTCCGGCGGATCTCCTTTCCTCCCGGATCGCGGTTGCCGCGCAGGACGCAACCGTCCTCGGTGTGGCCCAGGTAAGGATGATCGGGAGCGACGCCGATCTGCAGAAATTGTTCGTGGAGCCGGCCGTATTGCGCGGCGGCGTTGGCCGGGTGCTGTTCGCGTGGGCGCTGGATGCCGCGCGCGCCATGGGCGCGGTGCGAATGATCATCGAGGCCGATCCGGATTCCGCCCCATTCTATCGCCGCCTCGGCGCACGCGACTCGGGCCTCGCGCCGTCAGGCTCGATTGCCGGGCGGATGTTGCCGCGGCTGGTGCTCGAGCTCTAGCCGCCGTCAGTTCGCAGCCGCGCTGGCATGATTTTGCGCGGGCGCGGCCACGCGGCGGAAGCGCAGCACCATGCGCGTGCCGTTGTGCGTCGGGTCGCGTTCGACCGAGGCGTCGAGCTTCGCGGCCATCGCGCTGACGATGCGCTGGCCCATGCCGGTGGAGCGCGGGTCGCTTTTCGCGGCAAGGCCCACGCCGTCATCGGTGATCGACAGTACGAGATCGTCGCCTTCCGCCTTCAACTGCACATGGATGGGGCCGGGGCCGTCGGGATAGGCGTATTTCACGGCATTCATCACGAGCTCGTTGACGATGATGCCGATCGTGACGGCGCGATCCGGATCGATCTCCACCGGTTCGGCCTTGAGCGTCAGGCGCGACATCCGGTTGCCTTCGGCCGAGCGCCTGAGATCCTCGAGCAGCGCATCCAGATACTGGTTGAGCAGCACGCTCTTCAGATCCTGCGATGTGTAGAGCCGGCGATGCACCTGCGCGACGGCGGCGACGCGTCCCATCGCGTTGGTGAGCGCGGCCTTGATGTCCTCCTGCGTCGTCGAAGCCGCCTGCAGGTGCAAGAGCGAGGCAATGATCTGCAGGCTGTTGCCGACGCGGTGGTTCACCTCGCGCAGCAGCATCTCGCGCTCGGCGGCGAGCGCCTCGAAACGGTCGCGCGCGGCATGCACTTCGGCCTCTGCCTGGTCGCGGGCGCGTTGCAGCTCGGCCTGGCGGATTGCGCCATGGGCGGCGACCTGCAGCAGGGGAATGAAATCGCCGCCGGTATCCTTGACGAGATAGTCGGCCGCGCCGGCCTTCAGCGCGGTGACAGCAATGGCGGAGTCCTGCGATGCCGTGACGAACACCACCGGCGGCGCGCCGCCGATCTGCATGATGCGTTCCAGCGTATCGAGGCCGTCGAGCCCGGGCATGTACTGGTCGAGCGCAATGACGTCGATGCCGCCTTGCGCGAGACGATCAAGACCTTGGGTTCCGCTTGCCGCATGCACCACCGAAAAGCCCGCCCGCGTCAGGCCGCGTTCGACCAGCCGGGACAGCGCCGGGTCGTCGTCGATGTAGAGCAGGGTGGGCGTCGTCGCCTGGGTCATGACGCGGCTTCGGGAACCTTGATGACGGAGAAGAACAAACCGAGCTGGCGGATCGCGTTGGCAAAGCTTTCGTAATTCACGGGCTTGGTGATGTACACGTTGCAGCCAAGCTCGTAGCAGCGCTTGATCTCCTGGGAATCGTCTGTCGTGGTCAGCACCACGACCGGCGTGGATTTCAAAAACACGTTGTCCTTGATGCGCCTGAGGATATCGATGCCGGTCATATCAGGCAGATTGAGGTCGAGCAGCACCAGCATCGCATGTCCCTTGTGCGCGCTCCCGGTTCCATCCGGACCGAACAGGTAATTTACGGCGGATGTACCGTCGGTGAACGGCATGATTTCATTGTTGACACCGGACCTGCGGATGTTCCGCTCGATCAGGCGCGCGTGCCCTTCGTCGTCCTCGATCATGATGATGGTGACGGGATTATTCATGCGCGGCGTTCCCTTGCATCCTGCCTCCAGTTGATCGGCAGCGTCACGGTGAAGCTGCTGCCTTGATTGGGTTCCGAAGCGACCGAAATGGTTCCGCCGAGGCGCCGCACCAGCGCACGGACATGAGCAAGTCCTATGCCCTGTCCCGGCTTGTCCTGGGCACCCGCGCGGCGGAACAGCTCGAAGATGCGCTGGTGATCCCTGGCCTCGATGCCGCGGCCGTTGTCGGCGACATCGAACACCGCAAAGCCGAGCTTGGTTCGGCCGCGGACTTCGATCTCGCCGGGCACGCCCGGTTTCAAATATTTCAGCGCATTGTCGATCAGGTTGGAAAAGACCTGCTCGAGCGCGAGGCGGTCGCTGACGACATCGGGCAGGGGGCCCACGCGAATTTCCGCGTTGGCTTCCGCGGCCTGGTGCGCAACGGTTGCTCCGATGCCCTCGATCAACTCGCGCATCCTGATGCGCTCAGGCGAGAACTCGCGGCGGCCCTCGCGGGTGAGGTTGAGGATTGCCGAGATCAGGCGGTCCATCTTGGCGATCGATGACTTGATGAACCCGAGGGCCTCCGAGAAATCGTCGGAGAGTTGCTTGTCGGGTGCGTCGAGAGCGGGTTCGGCGCTGTCGGTGGCGTCTTCCGGCATGGATGGCGCCAGCGCGGCGGCATGACCGAGGCGCGCGATGCGCTTGAAGATGTCGCCGTGCAGCTCTTCGAGCTCACTGGTGAAGCCCATGATGTTGACCAGCGGCGAGCGCAGGTCATGGCTGACGATATAGGCAAAGCGCTGGATCTCGTCGTTGGCTTCGCGAAGGTCGGCGGTGCGCTCGTCGACGGCGGCTTCCAGATCGATGTTGCTATTGCGCAGCTTCGCCTCGGCCTCGTCACGGGCGCGCGAGGAGCGTCGCACCAGGAAAATCGACATGCCGGCGAGTGCAATCACCATGCTGGAGCCCGCAATGGTGACGCTGGAGGCGAGCACCTGGCTGCGGTCGGCATTGATGGTGCGCATTGCCAGCAGCCGCTCCTCCTCGGCGCGCATGGCGGCGCCGACGTCGCGGATGATGTCGATGGTGCCGCTCGCGGCGGCTTCCCTCACCAGCGCCGTGGCGGCCGCCGGGTTGTTGTGCTTGACGAAATCCATCTCGCGAACGAACTGGTCGAGCCGTATGTCGATCGCAGCGCTCAGCTTCCTCAGGTTTTCGGCCTGAAGGGAATTGTCTCCGATCAGTTGTGCCAGCCGGGTGGCATAGGGGATGATGTTGGCGACCGCCGCCTCATGGTCGCGGAGAAACTCCGGCCCCTGCGTCAACAGAAAGCCGCGCGCTGTACTCTCGGCGCGGCGGATTTCCAGCAGCAGTGCGTTGATCTGGTTCTCGGCCTCGGCGGTGCGCGTAACCCGGGCGGAATCGTTGCGGGCCTTGTTGACCAGCAGCACCGAGGCGATGCTGATGGCAACCAGCACGAGGAAGCCGGCCGTCAGGAGCAGGATTTGGCCGATTGCGCGCCGACGCGACGCATCAGGCATGGCGATAGGCATAGGCAAGCGAGCTTGGTGCCCCCTGATGAAAAATCCCCGACCGGCAACGCACGGCTCCGGTTTCGGTTCCATCGGAGGGGAACTTTTTTGGGAGATCAGCTGGGCGGCGGCTCGCCGGCCAGGTACTGCTCCAGCCAGTGGATGTGGTAGTCGCCGTCGATAATGGCCTTCTCGCGCACCAGTGCGCGGAATAGCGGCAGCGTGGTCTCGATGCCGTCGACCACCATCTCGTCGAGGGCGCGCCGCAGGCGCATCAGGCATTCGCCGCGGGTCTTGCCGTGCACGATCAGCTTGCCGACCAGGGAGTCGTAGTAGGGCGGTATCACGTAGCCCTGATAGACGGCGGAATCGATCCGTACCCCCAGGCCGCCCGGCGGGTGGAATTGGTTGATTCGCCCCGGCGACGGGCGGAAGGTCTGCGGGTTCTCCGCATTGATGCGGCATTCGATGGCGTGGCCGATGATGGCGACTTCGTTCTGCTTGGCCGGCAGGTCGCCACCGGCGGCAATGCGGATCTGCTCCAGCACGAGGTCGATGTCGGTGATGCTCTCGGTGACGGGATGTTCGACCTGGATGCGCGTGTTCATCTCGATGAAATAGAACTCGCCATCCTCGTAGAGGAATTCGATGGTGCCGACGCCGAGATATTTCATGTCCCGCATCGCCTTGGCGCAGGTCTCGCCGATTTTGGCTCGCGCGGCAGCTGTCAGGACGGGCGAGGGGCCTTCTTCCCAGACCTTCTGGTGGCGGCGCTGCAATGAGCAGTCGCGCTCGCCAAGATGGATCGCGCCGCCGCGGCCGTCGCCAAGAATCTGGATTTCGATGTGGCGCGGTTTTGTGAGGTATTTTTCGAGATAGACCGAGGCATCGCCGAATGCGGACTTGGCCTCGTTGGCCGCGGTTGACAGCGCAAGGGCAAGATCTTCGGCTGATTGCGCGACTTTCATGCCGCGTCCGCCACCGCCCGCCGCAGCCTTCACCAGCACGGGAAAGCCGATCTCCCTGGCGATCGCCATGGCGTCTTCTTCCGCAGTGACGGCGCCATCGGAGCCGGGCACCACGGGAATGCCGAGGCGTTTTGCGGTCTTCTTGGCCTCGATCTTGTCGCCCATCAGGCGGATGTGCTCGGCCTTGGGGCCGATGAATTCGAGATTGTGCTCGGCGAGGATTTCCGCAAAGCGCGCATTTTCGGAGAGAAAGCCGTAGCCGGGATGCACGGCTTCGGCGCCGGTGATCTCGCAGGCCGCAAGCAGCGCCGGAATGTTGAGATAGCTATCTTTCGACGGCGGCGGGCCGATGCAGACGCTTTCGTCGGCAAGGCGCACGTGCATGGCGTCGGCATCGGCGGTGGAGTGCACCGCCACCGTGGCGATACCGAGTTCCTTGCACGCCCGCAGTACGCGCAGGGCAATTTCACCGCGGTTGGCTATGAGGATCTTGTCGAACATCACCGCGCCTGACGTGGACGTATCTTATTCAATGATCATCAGCGGCTCGCCGAACTCGACCGGCTGGCCGTCCTCGACGAGGATCTGCGTCACCGTGCCGGCGCGCGGCGAGGGAATCTGGTTCATCGTCTTCATAGCTTCGATGATCAGCAGCGTCTGCCCGGCAGTGACGCGGCTGCCGACCTCGACGAACGGCTTCGCCCCGGGCTCCGGCGCCCAATAACAGGTGCCGACCATCGGCGAGGGAACCGAACCCGGATGTTTCGCGGGATCGGCGGCAGCGGCAGAGGAAACCGCTGCAGCGACAGGCGCGGGCGCAGCGGAAGCACCAGCCGGCATATAGGCTGCGGGCACGGATGCCGCGACGCTGATATTGCGCGCAACGCGCACGCGCAGGCCCGCGCGCTCGATCTCGATTTCGGTGAGGCTGGTCTCATCGAGAAGCAGCGCAAGCTCGCGGATGAGCGCGCTGTCGTCGTTCTTGGAGGATTTGTCGGCAGGCTGGCGCGCCATGATCTTGATCCGAAACTTTCTGTCTGGTGACGGCGAAGTGCGTCAGTCGTTGGAAGCTAGTTCTTGGCCTTGG
>DATEJC010000209.1:0-4928 GCA_035278345.1 Bradyrhizobium sp.
GAGTTCGATCTTGAGATCGTCGATCTTGAGCGCGTTGGCGATCGGCTCCTCGGCCGTGGCCTGGGCGGCCTGGGCGGCGAGTTCGGGCGCTGCGGCTGCGGCCGCTTCCGCCGCCTTGGTGACGCGGTTGTGGTTGCGCGCCTTCCAGGCGAGCGCCGCGGCGCCGCCGCCGAGCGCCAGGAACGGGATCATCGGAATGCCCGGGAGTAGCGACAGCACGATCATGACGCCCGCGGACATGCCGAGCGCCTGTGGATAGCCCGACAGCTGCTTCATCAGCGCCTTGTCGGCCGCGCCCGACACGCCGGCCTTGGACACCAGCAAGCCCGCGGCGGTCGAGACGATCAGCGCCGGCACTTGCGTCACAAGGCCGTCGCCGACGGTCAGCACCGTGTAGGTGCGCGCCGCATCGCCGAAGCCCATGCCCTGCTGAGCGACGCCGATGATGATGCCGCCGACGATGTTGATGAACACGACGAGCAGGCCCGCGACCGCGTCGCCGCGGACGAATTTCGAGGCGCCGTCCATGGCGCCGAAAAAGCCGCTTTCGTCCTCCAGCGCCTTGCGGCGCTCTTTCGCGGTCTTCTCGTCGATCAGGCCGGCGGACAGGTCGGCGTCGATCGCCATCTGCTTGCCGGGCATCGCGTCCAAATGGAAGCGGGCAGCTACTTCGGCGATACGGCCGGAACCCTTGGTGATGACGACGAAGTTCACGATGACAAGAATGGCAAAGACGATGATGCCGATGACGAAATTGCCGCCCATCACGAAGTTGCCGAAGGCTTCGATGACGTGGCCAGCCGCAGCCGTGCCTTCATGCCCGCGCGACAGGATCAACCGGGTCGAGGCCAGGTTGAGCGACAGCCGCAGCATGGTCGAGATCAGCAGGATGGTCGGGAAGGCGGAGAATTCGAGCGGCGCCTGGATGAACAGCGAGGTCATCAGGATCAGCACCGACAGCGTGATCGAGATCGCCAGGAACAGATCCAGCACGATCGAAGGCAGCGGCAGGATCAGCACCACCAGGATGATGAGGATGCCGAAGGCGAGCGCGATATCGCCGCGCCTCAAGATGTTGCCGATTTCGGAGAGGCTTGGAAAACCGTTTGTCGCCGCGCCCTGACCTGCCGTCACATCGACCATGGTAGCCGCGTCCCCCCGAGATTGCCGCCCACGGGCGCCAAACGTCTGCGCGGCGGCCGTTGGGCCACCGTTCCGAAAGTGAGGCACCGCTGCAGCGTCCACGGGGATGTCCTCCCGTATTCAACGCGTCCGACGACACTCGACTTCACCCGGCAATTTTTGCCCGGTGTATGGTTAGCAAAGGGTTAATTTTCGCTATCCAGACCGTCATTCCGGGCTCGCGCCAAGAGGTGCGCCCCGGAATGACGAAATTGGAGACGAACCGCCTGCAAGCGGTCCCTTCCCACCGGGCAGGGCCGGGATGCAGGAACGGCCATGGCGCCGCACGCGCGCCGGCTGTATAAGCCGGTAGCTTCTTCAACCGCTCGAAGAGGCTGATATGAACGACCTGTATTGGTGGCTTTCGCAGCAGCATCACGGCCTGCGAACCTTCAAGACCTTCCAGGAAAAACTCGACGTCTTGAGCCGGCGCGAGCCCGCGCAGCAGGGCCTGTGCGCGCTGCTGAGCCGACTCGTGGGCGGCTACATCGAGGTCTTTGACGAGGCTCCGCTGCCGGTAGCGGTCGCCGACCGGGCCTATGGCCGCCTGCTCGATCTCCTCGCAAGCCTCAACCTTCAGGCCGGTGCGGATCGCCGCCTCGCCGACATCAATCGCGTTGCGGCATCCAGCCTGCTGCATTGAGCCGGGCGTCCTCGCGTCATTGCACGTGCGGTTCGGAGCAAATTGCTCCGACATGCGCCGCATCTGCATGCCCAATATCGCGGCATTGTGGGTTGACCGGAGGCGGCCGGCCGCCCAATTTGCGCGGGCCGTGGTAATTTCCTCTCACTTCACCCCAGCTTCCGACCGGTTTGTTCCCGACTCGCGTCAGGCATGGCTTCGGCTTGTCGTGGCGGTGCTGATCGCGTCCGTCGGTGCGGTCGGCATGTGGTCGGTCGTTGTTGTCATGCCGGTGGTGCAGGCGGAGTTTGCGGCCACCCGCGGCGCAGTTTCGCTCGCAGCGACCATGATCTTCTTCGGCTTTGGTCTCGGCGGCGTCATCATGGGCAGGATCACCGACCGTCTCGGCATCGTGCCGGCGATGGCGGTCAGCATCGCCTTCCTGGCGACCTCCTACCTCCTCGCAGGCTTGTCGACCGCGCTGTGGCAGTTCATCGCTATTTCGTTTCTGATGGGACTCGGCACGTCGGCGACTTTCGCGCCCTTGATGGCGGAAGCCTCGCACTGGTTCGAGCGCTATCGCGGCCTTGCGGTGACGATCGTTGCCGCCGGCAATTACATCGCGGGCACATTCTGGCCGCCGCTGATCAACTGGGGCACGCAAGCCTACGGCTGGCGCGCCACCCACTTCGCCATCGCCATTGCCTGCGGCGTGTTGATGTCGATCCTGCTGCTGGTGCTGCGCCAGATCATGGGCGGCGCCGCGGCGCATGATCACTCCAACGCGCCGCCGCCGCGGGTCGACCTCAATCTCTCCACCAATACGCTGACGGTATTGCTCTGCATCGCCAGCATCTCCTGCTGCGTGGCGATGTCGATGCCGCAGGTTCACATCGTCTCCTATTGCGGCGACCTCGGCTATGGCCCGGCGCGCGGCGCGGAGATGCTGTCGCTGATGATGGCGTTCGGCATCGTCAGCCGCATCGGTTCGGGCTTTATCGCCGACAGGTTCGGCGGGATGGTCACGCTGATGATCGGATCGGTGGCGCAGGCCGTCGCACTGTTCTTCTACCTGTTCTTCACCAGCCTGCCGTCGCTCTATTTGATCTCGGCGATGTTCGGCCTGTTCCAGGGCGGCATTGTGCCGAGCTATGCGATCATCGTGCGCGAGACCATGCCGGCGAATGAAGCCGCGACCCGCGTCGGCATCGTGATCTTCGCTTCCGTGATCGGGATGTCCTTTGGCGGGTGGGTTTCCGGCGTCATCTTCGATTGGACCGGCTCCTATGCGGCAGCCTTCGCCAACGGCTTTGCCTGGAACCTGCTCAACATCGCGATCGTGCTGATGCTGCTGTTGCGCGGCCGGCAGCGGCTGGCGGTGGCGTGAGCCCGGTCGGATTCCGGCGGTTGCGCCGCCGGCCTTGATCCATCAGCAGCAACGACCTGTGGCAGCTTCGCCGGAGCGCTCGGCTTGAATCGGCGGGCATGGCACCGAGCCATAGGAGCAGAATACGCAGCAATCGCCCGGCTTCGGTCGCAGTCTCGTGCCACAGCCGCTGCAGTCATAAAAGAACTGGCAGGCATCGGTCGGCATGGTTTCCGATCTGGCGGTGCCGCAATGCGGGCAGGTGATCGTGGATTGGAGGATCATGCGCTCTCCAGGGTAAATCGCGGGCGCGTCAACAAACCTTACGCCGCCTGGCCGGCCTTGAGCAGTGAACAGCCCGTGATCTTCAAACTGCCGTCAGGCTGCTGCTCTAGCGTGTAGAGCGCCTCCCAGGCTTCGCCCTTCTCGTCGACGATATGGACGCGTTGGGCGACATGGCCATCCGATACCTTAGCCTCGCCGAACTCGAAGCTCTGGTGACGATAGACCGGCGCGTAGCCCTGCTGGACCATCTGCATGAAGATTTCCGCGTGCGGAAAAATCTCGCGGATCGCCGGCGCGGCATGCGAATAGGCGGCGGCCGCATCGCCGCGCGCAAAGGCCTGCTCCTGCGCGCGGATCACATCCTGCGCGGCGGCAACGTCCGCGGCGCGGGCGGGAAGCGCGAGAGCAAGCAGCAGGGCGGCAAGCAGGATGACGGCACGCATCGAAATGCTCTTGATGTGTTTGCCCGGCGTGTTGCCGTGCAAACTACATCGCCGGCGCCGCGCTGGCAATTTCTGCCAGGGTGCCAACATGAACCCCACCGTGCTGCGACCACGGCGGGGCATCGCGCTTGTCAGAGCAGCAGGTCGTGATGCACGCTGTCCGTAAACACAGGCGCAAAGTGAAGCGCGGCAATAACGGCTGATGCCGGTGAAAATTCAAAGACGGGGTTGGGTGGGAGGATGGGATCGGTAGGATAATGGTTGCCGTTGTCTGGTAGAATATCCAGTAGGGAAGGAACATGGGAAGCCGCGTTGAGGGGACCAAATTTAAAGTTGTCGAGGGGCATTTGAACGTCTCCAAAGGGGTTGAACGCGCAACTAGTGCATCAAGTCGAGGAAGGGTGTGTCGTTCGCACTGACATAGAAGATGACGACTTTCAGCATCTCCGTCTGGCTTCGGTTGTAGCCGGTCATCGCCACTTTTGGCGGCTCGACAAACGCCTCGCCGGACTTCACCGTGATGGGCGCGCGGCCGTCGAGTTCGAGCGTGAAGGTGCCTTCGAGCACGTAGACCGTCACCGGAAAGCGGTGAGTGTGATAGACGGTCTTGTCCCCCGGCTTGAAGGTCGCGGTCATCACCCGCACGGTCTGCGTCTCGTCCCGCGGCAACCCCTCGACGACCTGCTGCAGCACCAGATTGGGCTTTGCGAGATTGGGCGCGGCCGCGCCGTGCGATTGCGCCGTCGCCGGGCAGGCCGCGGCCAGGCTGGCGAAAAGGGTTGCGCCTGCGGCGAGATGGTTTCGCATTGTCTTCTCCGTAGGGAATGCCGCGCTGGATTCGGCGTGAAACCTTAAGCGCCGCGACGATGTTGCGGGAGCGGCAGGATTGCCGCTCCCCGCCGCAGAAGTGCATAATGGCTTCATGTTCGACTGGAACGATTTGAAATACTTTCTCGCCGTCGCGCGCCATGGCAGCACGATTGCCGCCGGCAAGGCGCTCGGCACCAGCCAATCCACCGTGCACCGCCGG
>DATEJC010000210.1:0-11593 GCA_035278345.1 Bradyrhizobium sp.
CGCGAACTTCGGAAAGCCATGGGCACTAGCAAACTTATTAATCTAGTGCCGCTTTTCGATTTGAAGTCCCTACCCGAATTCGCCGCTTGCGCTGTAGGGACTTCAAATCGGCGGCACTAGCCAGATTTAGGGGTTCGCGGCGGCCGTTACAATCAGGCCAGACCGGCCGGGATTCCGGTCACCATAGGCCGAACTTCAGCCATTTGAGCGCCATCCCGCAGTAGCGAAGGCAGCCTTCGCCTGTTAAAAGACCCGCGTTTTCGGGACCAGAAAGCGACTTTTTCCATGCGTACGGCAACCATCAAGCGCAAGACCAAGGAGACCGACATCGAGGTGGCGGTCAATCTGGACGGCACCGGTGTGTCCAAGGTTTCGACCGGGATCGGCTTCTTCGACCATATGCTCGACCTGCTCGCCCGGCATTCGCGCATCGACATCACGGTGAAGGCCGACGGCGATCTCCATGTCGACCACCACCACACCACCGAAGACGTCGGCATCGCGCTGGGCCAGGCCGTGAAGCAGGCGCTCGGCTCGATGGCGGGCATCACCCGCTATGCCTCGATCCATATGCCGATGGACGAAACGCTGTCGCGCGTCGTCATCGACATCTCGGGGCGGCCGGTGCTGGTGTTCAAGGTCGATTTCCCGCGCGACAAGGTTGGCGCCTTCGACACTGAACTCGTGCGGGAATGGTTCAACGCATTTGCGATGAACGCCGGCGTGACATTGCACGTCGAGACCCTATATGGCGAGAACAGCCATCATATCGCCGAATCCTGTTTCAAGGGTCTGGCGAGGGCGCTGCGCGCCGCTGTCGCGATCGATCCGCGCGCGGCCGGCGAGGTGCCGTCCACCAAGGGCTCGCTCGGCGGCTAGAGTCCTATGCGAGCACGATCCGGAAAAGCGGGGTACTGGTTTTCCGACTAGATCATGCTCAAAACGCGAGCATGGTCCGGAAAAGTGGGTATCGGTTTTCCGACAGGATCATGCTCAAAACAAGAGGCTTCGGAGAGTGCGATGCCGGTCTATACGGTGCATGCCCCGGTGACCAACGGCGCTGATCCCACGGCGACCGACAAGTTTGCTTTCGTGCGCGACGGCTTCCATTTCTGGGCAGCGGTCGCGGGCGTGATCTGGCTTGCCTGGCATCGGCTGTGGCTGGCATTGATCGGCTGGATCGTGCTGTTGCTGGCGGTCGGTTTCGGGCTCGCCTGGCTTGGCGTCGGCTCGCAGACGATCTTCTTCATCGATGTGGTGCTTGCGCTGCTGCTCGGCTTTGAGGCCGCGAGCCTGCGGCGCTGGACGCTGTCGCGTCGCAAATGGCGCCTGCTCGACATTGTCGTCGCCGATGACGAAGAGGCCGCCGAGCGGCGCTTCTTCGACCGCTGGACCACGCGCCACCGCGTCTTCAACGATCCGTTATCCGTCGACCGTGGCGGTCCGCCGCCGACCCGCAACGTCCCGGGCCAGCCTTTCTCAAAACCGCCGCCGATCCCGCAAGGCGGCATTATCGGTTTGTTTCCAGAGCCGGGAGGATCGCGATGACGGTAGCCATCATCGATTACGGCTCCGGGAATCTGCATTCCGCCGCGAAGGCGTTTGAACGCGCCAGCCGCTCCTCGGAGAATCCTGAAAATATCTCGGTGACGCGCGATCCCGACGCGGTATTCCGCGCCGACCGCATCGTGCTGCCCGGCGTTGGCGCTTTCGCCGACTGCCGCAGAGGCCTCGACGCCGTCGATGGCATGGTCGAAGCGATGACGGAAGCGGTGCGGGTCAAGGCCCGCCCGATCTTCGGCATTTGCGTCGGCATGCAGCTGTTCGCAACGCGCGGCAAGGAGCACGTCATCACCGAAGGCTTGAACTGGATCGAGGGTGACGTCGAGAAGATCAAGCCGCGGGATGAAAGCCTGAAGATCCCGCACATGGGCTGGAACACGCTTGACCTCGTGCAGGAGCACCCCGTGCTGGAGCGCCTGCCGCTGGGGCCGAAGGGGCGCCACGCCTATTTCGTGCACTCCTACCACCTCAATGCCGCGAGCGAGGCGAATGTGCTGGCGCGCGCCGATTATGGCGGGCCGGTCACCGCGATCGTCGGCAAGGACACCGCCATCGGCACGCAGTTTCACCCCGAGAAGAGCCAACGCTTCGGGCTGGCGCTGATCTCCAATTTCCTGAAGTGGAAGCCGTGATTCTCTTTCCTGCGGTTGACCTGAAAAACGGACAGTGCGTGCGCCTCGAACAGGGCGACATGTCGCGCGCGACCGTGTTCAATCTCGATCCGGCGGCGCAGGCGCGTTCCTTCGCCGCGCAGGGTTTCGAGTATCTGCACATCGTCGACCTCGACGGCGCCTTTGCCGGCAAGCCGGTGAATGCGTTAGCCGTTGAGGGGATGCTGAAGGCGGTCTCCATGCCGGTGCAGCTCGGCGGCGGCATCCGTGATCTACGCACGGTCGAGGGCTGGCTCGAAAAGGGCGTGGCGCGCGTCATCATCGGCACCGCGGCCGTGCGCGATCCTGACTTCGTGAAGGCGGCTGCCAGGAAATTCCCGGGCCGCGTCGCCGTCGGGCTGGATGCGCGCGACGGCAAGGTGGCGGTCGAGGGCTGGGCCGAGACTTCACAGGTCACGGCGCTGGAAATCGCGCAGCGCTTTGAAGACGCCGGCGTTGCCGCGATCATCTTCACCGACATCGCGCGTGACGGTCTTCTGAAGGGCCTCAATCTCGAGGCGACCATTGCGCTGGCCGACAGCATTTCCATTCCCGTGATCGCCTCCGGCGGCCTTGCTTCGATCGAGGACGTCAAGGCAATGCTGGCGCCGCGCGCCAAGAAGCTGGAAGGCGCCATCGCCGGGCGTGCGCTGTATGACGGCCGGCTCGATCCCGCTGCGGCGCTCGCGCTGATCAAGAGCGCGCGGACTGCGGCTTAGGAGAAATTCATGTTCAAGGTTCGCGTGATCCCCTGTCTCGACGTCAAGGACGGCCGGGTGGTCAAGGGCGTCAACTTCGTCGACCTGCGCGATGCCGGCGATCCCGTGGAAGCCGCGATCGCCTATGACGCCGCCGGCGCCGACGAGCTCTGCTTCCTCGACATCACCGCGACCCATGAGAACCGCGGCACCATGATGGACGTGGTGCGGCGGACGGCGGAAGCCTGCTTCATGCCGCTCACCGTCGGCGGCGGCGTGCGCACCATCGACGACATCCGCATGCTCCTGCGCTCCGGCGCCGACAAGGTGTCGATCAACAGCGCCGCGGTCGCCCGCCGGGAATTCGTCAAGGAGGGTGCGGAAAAATTCGGCGAGCAGTGCATCGTGGTCGCCATCGACGCCAAGCGGGTCAGCCGGCCTGGCGGCTCCGACCGCTGGGAGATATTCACCCATGGCGGGCGCAAGAATACGGGCATCGACGCCATCGAATATGCCCAGGAGGTGGTTGCGCTTGGGGCCGGCGAAATCCTGCTCACCTCGATGGACCGCGACGGCACCCGTCAGGGCTTTGACCTGCCGCTGACACGGGCCATCGCCGACAGTGTTCCTGTACCGGTAATCGCGTCCGGCGGCGTCGGAAATCTCGACCACCTCGTCGATGGCATCCGTGAGGGGCACGCGACCGCCGTGCTGGCCGCGTCGATCTTCCACTTCGGGGAATTTACCATCCGGCAGGCCAAGGACCACATGGTGCGCCGGGGCCTGCCGATGCGCCTCGATCCCTGACGACTCCCTGTCACAAAAGTGCTAAGTGACGTTCAGATGGCGCCGGGGACGAAGGCGCCCGCGTTTTGAGTTTGGGTGATGTCGCGTTTCACGGTCCACGATCTGGCCGCCACCATCGATGCCCGCGCTGCGTCGGGCGGAGAGGCGTCTTACACCCGCAAGCTCCTCGACAGGGGTCCGGAGCATTGCGCCAAGAAGCTTGGCGAGGAAGCGGTCGAGACCGTGATCGCCGCGATCGAGAATGATCGCGGCCACCTGATCGCCGAAAGCGCCGATTTGCTGTTTCATCTGCTGGTGCTTTTGAAATCGCGCGGCGTGAAGCTCGAGGAAGTCGAAGCTGCGCTGGCCGAGCGCACGGGCATGTCTGGACTGGAAGAGAAGGCCTCGCGCAAGCGAGAGGGTTGAGCCATGGATATTCGCGCGCCAGAGCAGCAATATAATCCATACCGCATCTTCACCCGGGATCAGTGGGCGCGACTGCGCGACGACACGCCGATGACGCTGGAGCCGGGCGAGTTCGAGCGGCTGCGATCGATGCATGACCGCCTCGACCTCAACGAGGTCGAGGACATTTATCTGCCGCTGTCGCGCCTGTTGTCGATCTATGTCGACGCCATGACCCGGCTGTTCCAGGCGCAGCGCCAGTTCCTCGGCATCCGTGACCGCAAGGTGCCCTACATCATCGGCGTTGCCGGCTCGGTCGCGGTCGGCAAATCGACCACCGCGCGCGTGCTGCAGGCGCTGCTGGCGCGCTGGTCGCCGCGGCCCAAGGTCCAGCTCGTCACGACGGACGGCTTCCTGTTTCCCAACGCGGTGCTGGAACGCCAGGGCCTGATGCAGAAGAAGGGCTTCCCGGAGAGCTACGATCTGCCGACGCTGCTGCAGTTCCTCTCCGACATCAAGGCGGGGCGCCGTCCGGTGCGCGCGCCGGTCTACTCGCATCTCACCTACGACATCGTGCCCAACGAATGGGTGACGGTCGACCAGCCCGACATTCTCGTCGTCGAAGGCGTCAACGTGCTGCAGACGGGCCGGTTGCCGCGCGACGGCAAGGCGGTGCCTGTCGTCTCCGACTTCTTCGACTTCTCCGTCTATATCGATGCCGACGAGCCGGTGCTGCGCGAGTGGTATGTGAAGCGCTTCCTGGCGCTGCGCGACACCGCATTCGCCGATCCCAGGTCCTACTTCCATCGCTACTCGCTGCTGTCGGATGACGAAGCGATCGCGACTGCAATTGCAATCTGGGAACGCACCAACCTTGCCAATCTCGAGGAAAACATCCTGCCGACGCGGCCGCGCGCGACCTTGATCCTCAAGAAGGGCGCCGATCACGTCATCGAGACGGTGGCGCTGCGGCGCTTGTAAGCCTCAAGCCGCGATGTGGCGCGCGGCGGCAAGGCCCGCCAGGGCGTCCGCCAGTTTTTCCCGATCCAGCGGCTTGATCAGAAAGCCGTCCATCCCCGCTTCGAAACAGGCATAGCGGTCCTCGATCAGCGTGTTCGCGGTCAGCGCGAGGATCGGCGTGCGGCGGCCGGGCTCATTGGCTTCCAGGCTGCGCAGGCGGCGGGTGGTCTCGATGCCGTCGAGGCGCGGCATCTGGATGTCCATCAGCACGAGGTCGTAAGGCGTGCCGGCGGATTTCGCCGCCTGCCAGGATTCCAGCGCCTGCTCGCCATTGGTGGCGATGACGGCGCGGTGCCCGAGCCGGCCAAGCAGCGAGCGCATCAGCAGCGCGTTGATCTCGTTGTCCTCGGCGACGAGGATGGAAAGGCCGGACGCTGAAGGCGCAGGGGTAGCGTGGTCGATCGGCTCGACGGGAGCTTCCGCCGCAATGTCGGGGGCCACCACTTCCGGCGGCGTGGCAAGGCGCGCGGCCAGCGAAGCGGCGCGCAGCGGCTTGACCAGATAGCCGGTGAAGGCCGAGCCAACCGCAAGCTGCAGCTCCTGCCGCGTCGACGGCGTGAACATCACAATGCGGTGCGCGGCATGGATGCGCGCGCGCTCGCCGAATTTCTCGATGGTTGCCGCGCCAAAGGCGTGATCGACCATCACGGCGTGCCAGGAGCGTTCCGGCAGCAGCGCTTCGGCCACCTCGATATCGGAGACGACGCAGGTCTGCCCGCCCCAGCGCTGCAGCCGCCGCTCGGTCAGGGAGATGCCGATGCTGCTGGGCGCCACCAGCATCACCGAATGGCCGGTGAGGTCGGGCGCCGCAAGAGCCGGCTGCAGGCTCCAGTCGGCCGCGGTCAGCGGAATCGATACTGCGAATGTCGAGCCCTCGCCTGGCTTGCTTTCCAGCGTGATATGACCGCCCATGCGGCGCACGATGCGCTCGCTGATGGAGAGGCCAAGCCCGGTGCCGCCATAGCTGCGCGCGATCTTGTCGTTGGCCTGCTCGAACTCGCGGAAGATGCGCTGCTGCGCTTCGGGCGCGATGCCGATGCCGGTATCGCGCACCAGGAAAGCAATTTCATTGGGCCAGATGCCGGGCTCGACGATCAGCGCGACGCCGCCGGTTTGCGTGAACTTGATGGCGTTGCCGGCGAGGTTGAGCAGCACCTGGCGCAGCCGCGCAGCGTCGCCGACGACTTCCCGCGGCAAGCGTTCGTCGACATAGGCGGCGATCTCGATCTGTTTTGCCTGGGCGCGCGGCGCCAGCAGCTCGGTGATGTCCTCGATCAGCGCTGCGAGCGCGAACGGACGGGATTCGAGGTCGATCTTGCCGGCCTCGATCTTGGAATAGTCGAGCAGCTCCTCGATCAACGCGAGCAGCGCATCGCCCGAGGTTTTGACAGCCCGCGCATAGGTCGCCTGCTCCGGCGACAGCTGTGTGTCGAGCAAAAGACCGCTCATGCCGATAATGCCGTTGAGCGGCGTGCGGATTTCGTGGGAGGCCATCGCCAGGAAGCGCGATTTGGCGCGGCTCGCCGCGTCCGCAAGGTCACGCGCTTCGGCAAGCGCACGCTCGCTCTCGGTACGGTCGGTGACGTCGCGGCCGACGCTCTGCATTTCGGCGGGGCCGCCGGCGTCGTTGCGCACCAGGCCTTCACGCCAGGCGATCCAGCGCGGGCCGAAGGCGGTCTCGATCTTCTGGTCGTGGATGCGGGTGCCGTTCAGTTCCAGCGCGGTGTCGCCCTGCTCGATGACCGCAAGCGTCGCCGTGCTGCCGATCAGTTGTTCGCGCGGCGTGCGGGCGAGCTCGCAATAGGCGTCGTTGGCGAAGGTGATACGGCCTTCCGCATCGCGCAGCACGATCAGGTCGCCCTGTGATTCGAACAGGCTGCGGGCGCGTGCTTCCGATTCCTGCAGTTCCCAATTGCGGTCAGCCATCGTCTCGTTGTGCGCCACGATCTTGCGCAGCTTGCGACGCATCAGCCGAATGCGAATGCCCTGCGTGACGATCCAGAGGCACGCGAGCGCGAATAGAAAACTTGCGCCGATCGCGAAGGAGTGGGGATCATAGCCGGCGACCGGTGAGGTGCTGCCGGCGATAAAGCCATAGGCGCCGCCGAACGCGGCGGAGAAAATCATGGAGGAACGGACTATTGCGGTGAGCCATGGATGCCGGCGCGCGAAGCGGCGAATATGCAATTTGATCCGGAAGGTCCGTCCCATCGCCGAGTTCCCCGAAATTTTCCTGGATCGCCCTGTGCTGCGCCGTCACGATGCGTCGCAGGCCGTTGCAAAGTGCTTGAAGCCGCATCGCGTCCATTGGCGCGATACAAACAGGGTTGATGAAAGGTTAAAGCGAGGCCGACTGGCTGCGCAGGCGCCCGCCGCGCGCGCCGACGATCAGCGCCGCAGCATCGAGCATCGAGAAGGTCTTCGACTGCACGAAGATCCGGTAATCGGCCGGTCCGTCCTGGGTCAGATAGATGACGGCATCGGTTGCCGAGAAGCTTCTCGAGATCGACACCAGCAGCGGCGGCTGGCTGGCGTGGCAAGTGCTGCCTTCCGCCGTGTCGACACCGTCGATCACGGCAAAATCGGCCGCCTCGGCCTGGTCGATGATCTGCACCCGCACGGTGGCTTTCGCCGGATTGTTGGTGAAGCTGACATGGAGGCTGGACTGCCAGGGCATCGAGGTCAGCTGCACCGAGGTGTCGGCCACCGCGATGCAGGGCCGCGAATCGACGATCAGATCGCCGCGCGCGAGGAAGGCGGCAACCGCCAGGGGAACGACCGAGGCCAGAATCCGGAAACGCAACATGGAGCACTCACAAGCCAGGCCCGGTGAACGCTGGGCCTATGGTTGGCGGAGTGTAAAGAAGAGTGGTTACTGCCGCGTTGACGCGCCGTGATTTCAAGCCGCCCGGCGCAGATCGTCGGCCAATGCACGATAGGACAGTGCTTCGGCAAGGTGCAGCCGGCCGACCTTCTCGGTGCCGTCGAGATCGGCGAGCGTGCGCGCCACCCGCAGCACGCGATGATAGCCGCGCGCGGTCAGATGCATGGTCTCGGCCGCATCGCGCAGCAGCTTTTGGCCGGCCGCATCGGGCTGCGCAATGGTCTCCAGCAGCGAGGCCGGCGCTTCGGCATTGGTGCGGATGTTGGGCATGCCGGCGGCGGTAAAGCGCGCCAGCTGGATCTCGCGTGCGGCGGCAACGCGTGCGGCGACTTCGGCGGAGCCTTCGGACGGCGGCGGCAGGATCAGATCGGCGGCGGTCACCGCCGGCACTTCGATGCGCAGGTCGATGCGATCCATCAGCGGGCCGGAGATGCGCATCTGGTAGTCGGCGGTGCAGCGGTCATTGCTGCCGCGCTTGCAGGAATAGCCGGGCTCGTAGGCGTGTCCACAGCGGCAGGGATTCATCGCCGCGACCAGCATGAAGCGCGCCGGGTAGGTGACGCGGTGATTGGCGCGGGACACCGCGACCTCGCCGTTCTCCAGCGGCTGGCGCAGCGAATCGAGTACGCGCGGATCGAACTCCGGAAATTCGTCGAGGAACAGCACACCCTGATGCGCGAGCGAAATCTCGCCCGGCCTGGCGCGGATGCCGCCGCCGGTGAGGGCAGCCATGCTCGCGGAATGATGGGGGCTGCGGAATGGCCGCCGCGCGGTCAGCGCGCCATCGCGGATTTCGCCGGCGACGGAGGCGATCATCGAGACTTCGAGCAATTCCGACGGCGACAGCGGCGGCAGGATCGAGGGCAGCCGAGCCGCCAGCATCGATTTGCCCGCGCCGGGCGAGCCGATCATCAGGAGGTGGTGCCCGCCGGCCGCTGCGATCTCCAGCGCACGCTTGGCACTCTCCTGGCCCTTGATGTCGCGCAAATCGAGCTGCGTCTCGGCGAGTTCGTGCACCTTCGGCTGCGGGCGCGAGAGCACCTGCGTGCCTTTGAAGTGGTTGGCGATCTGGATCAGCGATTTTGCGGCAATGATCTGGATGTCGGGGCTTGCCCATGCCGCTTCCGAGCCGCAGGCCGCGGGGCAGATCAGCCCCTCATCGCGCCCATTGGCGCCGATCGCGGCCGGCAGCACGCCCGCGACAGGCGCGATCGATCCGTCGAGGCCGAGCTCGCCGAGCACGGTGAAGCCGCTCAGTGCATCCGGCGGGATCGCGCCGATCGCCGCCATCAGGCCAAGTGCGATCGGCAGATCATAGTGGCTGCCTTCCTTGGGCAGGTCCGCCGGCGCGAGGTTGACGATGATTCGCCGCGCCGGCAGCGCCAGCCCCGAGGCGATCAGCGCCGAGCGCACCCGCTCGCGCGCTTCCGACACCGCCTTGTCCGGCAGGCCGACGATGGCAAAGGCCGGCAGACCGGGCACGATCTGCACCTGCACGTCGACCGCGCGGGCTTCAATCCCTTCAAAGGCTACCGTGGAAACCCGCTGGACCATGCCGCTCCCTGCCGCAATCGAAGGTAGCGGAAGCCGGACGGGAGCGCAAGAACATTACGGGAACATTCCGCCCTGGATTTGAGTACTCAGTCCCAGCATAGCTTCGCTGCTCGCTTCGACGACGTCCCAGGGCACCTGCCACCTCCACGTGGAAGACCGATTGGTCGGGTGCCAATCCGTTTGGAGGTCGCGGCCAACGGCGTGCGCGGCGCCATGGTTGCGGCACCAGTAACCACCCCATAATCTGACCGGCGATTTCACGTCGACATCATTGCAACCAATCGCTTCAAGGAAACGAAAGCGTGCGTGCATTATCAAGATTGGCCGGATTGTTCTGCATCATAATGGCCGCGATGAATCCATCGCAAGGACTGTCGCAGGGTGCAGCAAAGCCCGCCGAGCTGAAACCTTGCGGGTCAAACGCCCAGCCCGACGAGAACATCGAAGCGTGCACCGCGGCACTCAGCGCACCAAATCTCGAGCGGAAGAGCAGAGCCACATATCTCAGGTCCCGCGGCTATGCTTACAATAACAAGCTCCAATACGATCGGGCGTTCGAGGATTTTGACGCAGCGGCCGAGCTGTTCGATGACCCCGAGCTCAAGTACAACGTACTGCAGTCGCGCGGGTTTTCTCTTTCATTGATGGGCCGGCCTGACGAGGCGAAGAAGCAATTTGACGAAATCATCCAGTATCGCCGTCGTTCCGGTGACGCAGACAAGTTGGCGACAGCCATTGCCAGTCTTGCGTATGTCGATCTGCGGCTGGGTGAATACGGCTCTGCGCTCGCCACCTTTCGAGAGGCAGAAGGT
This sequence comes from Bradyrhizobium sp., assembly GCA_035278345.1. Lineage (GTDB taxonomy): Bacteria > Pseudomonadota > Alphaproteobacteria > Rhizobiales > Xanthobacteraceae > Bradyrhizobium. The sequence goes on from DATEJC010000210.1 coordinate 10,373, forward strand.
CTGGCCCCGAAAAACACGGCTGCGATAGGCGGAATCGCTCTCGCGAGTCGGCATCTGGGCGATCTCGATACCTCGATCTCGCAATATTCGCGATTGATCGAACTGTCGCCCTCCGACTTTGGCGCTGTTGCAAATCGCGGCGAAGCAAAGCGGCTCAAGGGTGATCTGGACGGAGCGTTGAGCGATTTGAACAAAGCCATCGACATGAAGGACATGGCGTTCGTACGCCTGTATCGGGGTCGAATTTTTCGTTACACCGGAGAGGTGGACAAGGCGCTGGCCGACTTCAGCTTCGCGATCGGTCAAGCGCCCGATATGACACCGGCCTATGTCGATCGCGGTCTTACCTACGAGAGGATGGGCGAACTCGAAAAAGCTCGCGCCGACTATCGAAAGGCTCTGACAACAAGCAGCTACAACAGCGTCGCCCTGGCGCGCGAGGCCAAGGAAAGTGCAACGGCCCGGCTTGCGGCGCTGGACAAGGGCGCGCCGAATCCGCCGGTCAAGCGACCTTTGAAGGAAAGCCGCGTAGCGCTTGTCATTGGCAACTCGCGGTACCAGAGCGTGGCTGCGCTGCCCAATTCCGGCAACGACGCTGGCGCGGTTGCTCGCACACTTCGCGCCATAGGCTTCCAGACCGTCAATCTCGCCTCGGACACCTCACGCGAAGTGCTGGTGAACGAATTGCGCAAATTCGCCGAGAAGGCGGAAAGCGCGGATTGGGCCCTGATCTACTACGCAGGCCATGGCATCGAGATCGGCGGCATCAATTATCTGATTCCCGTCGATGCAAAACTGGCGTCGGACAGGGATGTCCAGTTTGAAGCGGTCGCGCTCGACCAGGTCCTCGCATCCGTGGAAGGCGCGAGGAAACTGAAACTGGTTGTGCTGGACGCCTGCCGCATCAACCCCTTCGAATCCAAGATGCGCCGGACCGTGGCGACGCGCTCGGTCGGCAGAGGCTTGACCCGGGTGGAGCCGGAGGGCGCGACCCTGGTCGTATTTGCGGCCAAGCACGGCCAAACCGCCCTCGACGGGACGGGCGGCAACTCCCCGTTTGCGCAAGCCCTGGTCAATCGGCTCGCAACGCCCGATGTCGAGATCAACAAGGTCTTCCGGCTGGTGCGCGACGACGTGATGGAAGCGACGGCCGGCCGGCAGGAGCCATTCACCTACGGCTCGTTGCCCGGAAAAGAGGATTTCTTTTTCGTGAGCAAGTGA
>DATEJC010000211.1:0-4972 GCA_035278345.1 Bradyrhizobium sp.
CCACCTGGGCCCGGGCGGGTTACTAAGGATCGGTCGCACGATTGTCAAATCCGCTGTTTGCGGACCAAATCGCTGTACAGGACCGGCATGATGGCGTATCGCGAATCCGCTAAAATCCCGCCATCGCGCAATTTTTGACCCCCCGGAAGTACCCCAAGGAAGCACCCATGGCATCGAACCTGGAAACGCTCGTCACGGTATTCGGCGGATCGGGCTTTTTGGGGCGAAACGTGGTCCGGGCGCTATGCAAGCGCGATTACCGCATCCGGGTTGCGGTGCGCCGGCCGGAACTGGCGTTCCACCTGCAACCGGCCGGCAAGGTCGGCCAGATCCACGCCGTGCAGGCCAATGTGCGCAACGCCGCCTCGGTGCAATCAGCGATGCGCGGCTCCGACGTCGTCGTCAACCTGGTCGGCATCCTCAATCCCACCGGTGACCAGACATTCGAGGCGGTCCACGCCCGAGCCTCCGCCACGGTGGCGAAGGCGGCGGCCGACATCGGCGCCCGCCTGGTGCACGTCTCCGCGATCGGCGCCGACGAGAATTCGGCTTCCACCTACGCCCGCACCAAGGCGGCCGGCGAGAAGGCCGCGCTTGCCGCTGTGCCGTCGGCCACCATCATCCGCCCCGCCGTGGTGTTCGGTCCTGAAGACCAGTTCACCAACCGCTTCGCGGCGCTGGCGCAGCTTTCGCCCGCGCTGCCGCTGATCGGCGGCGGCCACACCCGTATGCAGCCGGTCTATGCCGGCGACGTCGCAAGCGCTGTTGCCGACGCCGTGGACGGCAAGACCAAAGCGGGCGCGACCTACGAACTCGGCGGTCCCGACGTCATGACCATGCGTGAGATCATGCAGTCGATCCTCGACATCACCAACCGCGACCGCATGCTGCTGTCGCTGCCGTTTGGCCTTGCGAAACTGCAGGCGCTGTTCCTGCAATTCGCGCCGGGCGCGCTGAAGCTGACGCCCGACCAGGTCGAGTTGCTGAAAACCGACAATGTGGTGTCCGATGCCGCCAAGGCCGCCGGCCTCACCTTGCAGGGCCTCGGCATCACGCCGGAGCCGATGGCCTCGATCGCCCCGCAATATCTCTGGCGCTTCCGCCCGATGGGCCAATTCCAGCGCAAGGACGCTTGAGGGCCGCTGCGCGCTCGCGCTGCATCCTCAGCTGTCGTCCCGGGACCCATAACCATCGAGGTCAGTTGTTAAGACGCGCTGAAGCTCCGGCTTTGCACAGCCACGTGCATTCGTGGTTATGGGCCCCGGCTTTCGCCGGGGCGACAGGAACTCACCGCCCCATCGCCAGTGCGATCAGGCCGAGCGTGCCGATGATGACGCGCCACCATGCGAACAGGACGAAGCCGTGACGGGTGACGTAGTTGAGAAACGTCTTCACCACGATGATCGCGGTGATGAACGACACCACGAAGCCGATGGCGACGATACCCAGATGGTCGGTCGTCATCTCGGCGCGGTTCTTGTAGAAGTCATAGGCGAACGCGCCGATCATGGTCGGGATCGCCAGGAAGAAAGAGAATTCCGCAGCCGAGCGCTTGTCGGCGCCGAGCAGCATCGCAGCCACGATCGAAGCGCCCGAGCGCGACACGCCGGGAATCATCGCGACGCATTGCGCGATGCCGATCCAAAGATACATCAGCAGCGGAAAGCGCGTCGCGTCGTCCTCACGCGGCTTGAGATCGAGCTGGTCGACCCAGAGCAGGATCGCGCCACCGACGATCAGCGTGAAGCAGACCACCCACGGATTGAACAGAAACCCCTTGATGTACTTGCCGCCAAGCAGACCGACGATCACCGCCGGCAGAAATGCCAGCAAGACGCCGATCACGAAACGCCGGTCGTCGGGATTGGAAAACATTCCGAGCGCAATGCGCCACAGCTTTTCGAAATAGATCACGACGATGGCGAGGATGGCGCCGAGCTGGATCAGCACGATGAAGCTGTCCCAGAACGCGCCTTCACCGAGACCGAAGAAACGTTCGGCGAGCAGCAAATGCCCGGTCGAGGACACCGGCAGGAACTCGGTGACCCCCTCGATGATACCGAGAATGATTGCCCTTATCGTGTCAGACATCATGCCAAGGCCCGCTTTCGTGTTATGATCCGTGATCGCTCTGAAGCGAAAAAAGCCGTGTTCTTCTCGCCTATTCGTATTCCGGCCGCAATCGCAAAAAGCGTGAAAACACCGGTTGCCTCAAACGTGTGCTCAGGTACCCTTCCCGGGTCCTTGTGCCGCCCGCTGCGCTTTCAGGATTTTTTTAAGTAGTTCCGCCTAGTCCAAGAGCCCCGTAAGAGCCCCGCAACAAGAGCTGCATGTTCACGCTGTTTCATCACGCCTTCTGCCCGCATTCGCGTTTCGTCCGACTGATCCTCGGCGAGTACGGTTTTGACGTGCGGCTGGTCGAGGAGCGGGTCTGGGAGCGGCGCGAGGCGTTTCTTGCGCTCAACCCTGCGGCCGCCACGCCCGTGCTGTTCGCCGAAGGCATGCCCGCGATTCCGGGCGCCGGCATCATCGCCGAGTTCATCGATGAAGCCTATGGCGCCGAGATGGATCAAAAGCGGCTGATGCCGGTTGCCATGGGTGAGCGCATCGAGGTGCGCCGACTGATGGCCTGGTTCAACGACAAGTTCTTTGAGGAGGTCTCCGGCCCTCTCGTCACCGAGCGCATCTACAAGCGCTTCATGAGCGAGCAGGACGGCGGCGGCGCACCGGCCACGGACGTGATTCGCGCAGCCAAGAGCAATGTGCGCTATCATCTGTCCTATATCGGCTGGCTGGCACGGACGCGAAACTTCCTCGCCGGCGACCGGCCGACATACGCGGATCTCGCCGCCGCGGCGCATCTTTCGGCGATCGACTATCTGGGCGATGTGCCATGGTCGGAGGACGACGCGGCAAAGGCGTGGTACGCGCGGGTGAAATCCCGCCCGTCGTTCCGTCCGCTGCTCAGCGAGTGGCTGGCGGGCGTGCCGGCCTCGCGCACTTACGTGGACCTCGACTTCTGAGCACGACCGAAAAACTTGCACCTGGTGAAATAAAGACCGCGCTCGCGCGCGAGGCGGCCGCGCTCGGCTTCGACTGCATCGGCGTCACCGATCCGGACGCGATCGGCGAAGCAGGGCTGCGCTTCCGCGAATTCCTCGAAACCGGCGGCCATGGCGACATGGACTGGCTCGCCGCCAATCCGGAGCGGCGGATGCATCCGCGCGCGCTCTGGCCGGACGTGCGCTCGATCGTGATGCTCGGCTTCAATTACGGGCCGGACGAAGATCCGCTGCTGGCGCTGGCAAAGCGCACGCGCGGCACGATCTCCGCCTATGCGCAAGGCGACGACTATCACGACGTCATCAAGAAGCGGCTGAAGATGCTGGCGCGCTGGCTGGCGGCAACGACCGGCGACGAAGTGAAAGTGTTCATCGACACGGCGGCAGTGATGGAGAAGCCGTTGGCGCAAGCTGCCGGCCTCGGCTGGCAGGGCAAGCACACCAATCTCGTCTCGCGCGAGTTCGGCTCGTGGCTATTCCTCGGCGCAATCTTTTCCGCGTCCGACCTGCCGCGCGACGAACCCGACATCGATCACTGCGGCACGTGCAACGCGTGCCAGGAGATTTGTCCGACCGCGGCTTTCCCGGCGCCCTACAAGCTCGATGCGCGTCGCTGCATCTCGTATCTGACCATCGAGAACAAGGGCCCGATCCCGCGCGAATTCCGCAAAGCCATGGGCAATCGCATCTATGGCTGCGACGACTGCCTCGCCGTATGCCCCTGGAACAAGTTCGCGCAGGTCGGCCGCGAGGCAAAGCTGTCCGCGCGCGCCGAACTGCGCGAGCCACAGCTTGCCGAGCTCGCCCGTCTCGACGATGCCGCCTTCCGCATCCTGTTCTCGAAGTCGCCGGTCAAGCGCATCGGCCGCGACCGCTTCGTGCGCAACGTGCTGATCGCGATCGGCAACTCGGGCGACGCCGCACTGGCCGCCGAGGCAGAGCGCTTGCTCGCCGACGCAAGCCCGCTGGTACGCGGCGCGGCGGTGTGGGCGCTGGGGCAATTGCTCTCACGCGATGCGTTCGCAGAGCTAGCGAGCAAGGCTACGGCTGATGAGGCCGATGGAAGTGTGCGAGCCGAATGGGATGCATCAGACCCTCATCCTGAGGAGCGCGCTCATAGCGCGCGTCTCGAAGGATGAAGGCCACCGGCCGGGCCTCATGGTTCGAGACGCGCGTATCGCGCTCCTCACCATGAGGAAATGACAGCTTGATTTCACAGCTCAGTTTCCCTCACAGTCGCCGGCCATGAAAAATCAGCCCTTCTTCGCCAAAAGCGGCGACGCCTTCATCCCCAATCCCGTTTCCAACGGCCCGTGGAATCCGGATTCCATGCACGGCCGCGTCGTGATCGGTCTGCTCGCCCATGTCATTGAGGAGCGCCACGGCTCGCCCGAATTCGTGCCGGCGCGATTGACGGTCGACATGTTCCGCCTGCCGGATATCCACACGCCGATCGTGGTCACGACAAACCTCATTCGCGACGGCATGCGCATCAAGGTGGTCGAAGCGGAGTTCTTCTCCGGCGGGACCAGCATGGCGCGCGCCTCGTGCCAGCTCTTGCGCAGGACGGAAAATGCGCCGGGCAATGTATGGTCGCCGGAGAACTGGGACGCGCCGCCGCCCGACGCGATCCCCGCGCCGGCCGATCCGCGGCTCGGCATGAACGGCAAATGGACCACGCGGCCGATCGTCGGAAAGATGGGCTCGCTCGGCCGGCGGCGCTTGTGGATGAGCGAGGTGCGCGAGCTGGTCCAGGGCGTTTCGATGTCGCCCTTCGTGCACGTCGCGACGGGCGCGGATTTTGCCAGCCCCTTTGCCAACGCCGGCGACCAGGGGCTCGGCTACATCAATAGCGACGTCACGCTCTATCTGCATCGCCTGCCGGTGACGCGCTGGATCGGCTTCGACGT
>DATEJC010000212.1:0-11151 GCA_035278345.1 Bradyrhizobium sp.
ATCGGTCGCCTATGGCAAGCATCTCGCGGTCGATCGCATCACGCTTAGCGTGGCGCGAGGCGAGATCGCGCTCATCCTCGGCGCCAATGGCAGCGGCAAGACTTCGCTGCTCAAGGCGATCGCCGGCATGCAACCGGCCGCAGGCGCTTCGATCCGGCTCGATGGCCGCGAGCTTTCCGGCCTGCCGGCACATGCGATCGTCGAAGCAGGCCTTGCGCTGGTGCCGGAGGGGCGCGGAATCTTCGGCGAATTGACCGTGCGCGAAAATCTCGAGCTCGGTGCTTTCGCAAGGCGCGCGCGGTCCGCGGAGGCGGAGAACCTCCGCCATGTGCTCGACCTCTTTCCACGCCTCGGTGAGCGCCTCGGCCAGCAGGTGCGCACCATGAGCGGCGGCGAGCAGCAGATGGTCGCCGTCGGCCGCGCGCTGATGTCGGCGCCGAAAATCCTGCTGCTCGACGAGCCCTCGCTCGGATTGTCGCCGCTGATGTGCAAGGAGTTGTTCGCGGCGCTGGCGCGCATCCGCGCCAGGGGGCCCGGCATTCTGCTGGTCGAGCAGAATGCAAAGCGGAGCCTTGCCATCGCCGATCGCGGTTATCTCATCGCCAATGGCCGGATCGTCGGCGAAGGGCGCGCGGATGCGCTGCGCAACGACCCGGCGGTGCAACGCGCCTATCTCGGCGGCGCGGAGCTGGGCCGCATCGTGCCGGCGCAAGACGGAGCCTGACGGCGCATGAAGCTCCTCGATGGCAAGATCGGGATCGTCACGGGTGCTGCCGGCAGCCTTGGGCTTGCCACGGCCGAATTGTTCCTGCGCGAAGGCGCCAAGGTGACGCTGGTGGATCGCGATGCGGCAGCGCTCGAAGCCGCCGCGGAGCGCCTGAGCGCGCATGGCGAGCATCTGATGGTACAAGCTGCCGATGTGGCCGACGCCAACGCCACCGCCGCCTTTGTCGAGGCGACACTGGGGCGCTGGGGCGGGCTCGACGTTCTGTTCTGCAATGCAGGCGTCAGCGGCGAAATCTGCCCGGTCGTCGATTACCCCGAAGACGTCTTCGACCGCGTAATGGCGGTCAACGTACGCGGGCCGTTCCTTGGCTGCAAATATGCGCTGCCGAAGATGCGCGACGGCGGCAGCATCGTCATCACCTCCAGTGTCGTCGGCACGACCAGCGATCCCGGCATCGCGGCATATGCGGCCTCCAAACACGCCGTGATCGGCCTGATGCGCACGGTTGCCAAGGAGGCCGCACCGCGGGGCATCCGCGTCAATGTGGTCGCGCCCGGCCCGATCGAGAACGATTTTCAGCGCAACGTCGAAACCGGTCTTTCCCGCACCATCGGTCGCGACGCCAAGAAATTCCTCGATGGGCTGATCCCCCTCGGCCGCCACGGCCGCGCCGAGGAAATCGGCCGGCTCGTGCTCTATCTTGCCTCCGCGCAAAGCAGCTTCTCGACCGGCGGCGTGTTCATGGCCGACGGCGGCATGTCCATCTGAACCACCGAACCGAGGGAGATTCCGATGCCCGAGCTCGCAGGGACCGAATTCTGGAAGGACCTGAAGCCGATCGCCCGGGTGTTCAGGCCCGATGCGCTGCCCGAGGCTTTTATCGGAAACGCCGCCACGGAGGACGAGCGCTACTATGTACCCTTCACCGAGACGGTGTCGTCGCGCCCGCTCTGGATCTCGCCGTCGCAGAACAAATGGTGCGACATCCTGATGGCCAAGGGCGCTGGCCTCGTCAACCGCCACTACCATCCGCACGAAGTGTTCGCCTACACCATCTCCGGCAAGTGGGGCTATCTCGAGCACGACTGGACCGCCACGGCCGGCGACTTCATCTACGAGTCGCCCGGCGAAGGCCACACGCTGGTGGCCTATGAGCACAAGGACCCGATGAAAGTGTTTTTCATCGTCACCGGTCCTCTGATCTGGCTCGACGAGAACGGCGCGTCCGCCGGCCATTTCGACGTCCACGACTACATCGCGATGTGCCGGGCGCACTATGCCAAGGTCGGCCTCGGCGCCGAGATCGTCGACACGCTGTTCCGCTGAGCGCACCCGCGCCATGCCCAAGCTGCACCTCTGCCGCGCGGCCGGCGCTGGCAGATGATGCCTTCCGCGTCCCGCCGGCGCTGTTACAGTGCACGGCAATGATCGCGGGAGGGACGGCGGATGACGGAGATTGTTTCGCTCGAGGCGCTGGCAGCCGATGTGCGGCCCGGACAATCGCTGGCCATTCCGGTGACGGGCGTCTCGATGGCGGCGACCGCCGCCTTGATCGAGGCAGGCGTCGGCGATCTCAGGCTGATCTGCGTGCCGACCTCCGGCATGCAGGCCGATCTCCTGATCGGCGCCGGCGCTGTCGGCGAGATCGAAACCAGCGCCGTCTCGCTCGGCGAGGCCGGAGGCGCGCCGCGCTTCAATGCCGCCGCCCGCGCCGGTGCCTTTGGCTTGCGTGATTCCACCTGCCCCGCCGTTCTCGCCGGCCTGCTCGCCGCACAAAAGGGCGTGCCGTTCATGCCGATTGCCGGCATCGTCGGCAGCGACCTGCTCTCGGTGCGGCCCGATTGGAAGGTGATCGACAGTCCCGTGGGCGAACCCGGCAAGGTCGTGGTGGTGCCGGCGATTGCGCCCGACATCGCCCTGTTCCACGCTCCCGAGGCCGACCGCGCCGGAAATATCAGGATCGGACGGCACCGCGAGCTCGCGGCGATGGCCTATGCCGCAAAACGCACCTTCGTCACCGTGGAGCGCGTCGTCGAGCACAATCTCATGGCGACAGGGGATTCCGCGGCGGGCGTGCTGCCCTCGCTCTATGTCGACAAGATCGCGATTGCCCCGCGCGGCGCCTGGCCCTTGCCGCTGTGGGACGAATATCCCGGCGACGAGGCCGAGGTCGCGCGCTATGCCGCGATGGCGCGCTCCGAGGAAGGCTTTCGCGCCTACCTCTCCGCCTTCCTGTCCCGGCGCAAGCAGGTGGCCTGAGCCATGGCGGGCGAGCGCGAGCGCCGTGAGCTCTTGATCAACGCCATCGCTGGGCTCCTCCAGGGCATCCGCCATGTCGCGGTCGGGGCGTCGTCGCCGATCCCGGCTGCCGGAGCCATGCTGCTGCGTGCCCGCAACGCGCGCGACGGCAAGCCGCCGGTCAACGTTACGATTCTCGGCTCGAATGAGCACAATTTCTTCACCAACGGCACAGTCGAACTGTTCGATTGCGCCGCACAAGGCCGGGTCGATGCCTTCTTCCTGGGCGGCGGCCAGATCGACGGCGCCGGCAACATCAACTTGGTGGGCACCGGCCAGTACCCGAAGACCGACGTGCGCTGGCCGGGCTCGTTCGGTTCGGCCTATCTCTATCACCTGGTTCCGCGCGTCATCCTGTTCCGGGAGGAGCACTCGCCGCGCGTCTTCGTGCCCAAGGTCGACTTCGTCAGCGCAGCCGCGACGACGCCGGAGGTGAAGCGCCGCGGCGGGCCCTATGCGCTGCTCACCAACATGGCCCTGTTCGATTTCGACCGTGTCAGCGGCGGTTTTGCGCTGCGCTCGGTCCATCCCGGCTTTACGCCGTCGGACATCCGCAGCCAGACCGGCTTCGATTATGCCGAGCCGGCGCAGGTGCCGATGACGGTCCTGCCCGATGCTGCTACGCTGTCGCTGCTGCGCGGACGGATCATGGACGAAGTCGCCGAGGCTTATCCCGCCTTCGCACGTGCGATGCTGCAGGCGGCGTAATGTCCGAACACGGACTCGCGCGTCCCTACCAAAGTTATTTCGCGGGGCGCGGAATAAATCGCCCGGGCCGTCCTCTGATGTTTGAGCCATCACGGCTGCGTCGAAGGGTCGCATTATCGCGAAGTCTAGTTGCCAAAGGTCCGCACAAGCCTTTGTCTTGCCGGCAATAATTAGGGGCCGCTCAAAAGGGGACGGCCGCATCACGGGAGAGAGACCATGACCAAATCGACCAAGGACAAGCGCACATCGCGTCGTGTCTTCCTGAAGACCGCCGCAGCAGGCGCAGCCACGACCGTCGCAGCGCCCGCCGCGATCGCGCAGACCGGTCCGATCAGCATGCGCTGGCAAAGCACGTGGCCATCCAAGGACATCTTCCACGAATATGCGCTCGACTACGCCAAGAAGGTCAACGACATGACCGGCGGCGATCTCAAGATCGAGGTGCTGCCGGCGGGCGCTGTGGTGCCGGCCTTCGGCCTGCTCGACGCCGTCTCCAAGGGCGTGCTCGACGGCGGCCACGGCGTGCTGGTCTATCACTACGGCAAGCAGACCGCGCTGGCGCTGTGGGGCTCGGGCCCCGGCTTTGCGATGGACGCCAACATGCTGCTGGCCTGGCACCGCTACGGCGGCGGCAAGGAGCTGCTGGAAAAGCTCTACGCCTCGATCAACGCCAACGTGGTCTCCTTCCCCTACGGGCCGATGCCGACCCAGCCGTTCGGCTGGTTCAAGAAGCCGGTCGCCAAGGCTGAGGACATCAAGGGCCTGAAATTCCGCACCGTCGGCATTTCCATTGACGTGTATACGGCGCAGGGCGCCGCGGTGAACGCGCTGCCCGGCGGTGAAATCGTTTCCGCCATGGACCGCGGCCTGCTCGATGCGGCCGAGTTCAACAACGCCACCTCCGACCGCGTGCTCGGCTTCCCCGACGTCTCCAAGGTCTGCATGCTGCAGAGCTTCCACCAGAACGCCGAGCAGTTCGAGATCATGTTCAACAAGGACAAGTACAACGGGCTGCCGGACAAGATGAAGGCGATCATCGCCAACGCGGTGGACGCGGCCTCGGCCGACATGTCCTGGAAGGCGATCGACCGCTATTCCAAGGACTATGTCGAGCTGCAGACCAAGGATAACGTCAAGTTCTACAAGACACCCGACGCCATCCTCAAGCAGCAGCTCGAGATCTATGACGAGGTGGCGAAGAAGAAGTCGGCGGAGAATCCGCTGTTCAAGGAGATCGTGCAGTCGCAGATCAACTTCGCCAAGCGCGCGACGCAGTGGGAGCAGGACACGGTGGTGAACCGCCGCATGGCCTACGACCATTATTTCGGTGCCAACGCCGCGGCGAAGAAGCTCTGACGACGAAATAAAAACGGGCAAGGCACCGTCCGGCAACACATCCGGACGGTGCCTTGTGCTATGTTCCGCTATCCTCCTTCCGCCAAGCGGCCGCATCACATGAGTGTCCAGAGCTTCCTGCACACGATCGACGGCATCTCCACCTGGGTCGGCAAGGCCACGGCCTGGCTGATGATCCTGCTGATGAGCGTCGTCTGCATCGAGGTGTTCAAGCGCTACATCGTCAACATGCCGACGGCGTGGATCTTCGATGCCGAGAACATGATGTACGGCACGCTGTTCATGCTTTGCGGCGCCTACACGCTGGCGCAGAACGCCCATGTCCGCGGCGACTTCCTGTACTCCTCGATGCGGCCGCGCACACAAGCCGCGTTCGACATCGTGCTCTACGTCGTCTTCTTCATTCCCGGCATCGCCGCGCTGATCTATGCCGGCTATTTCTACGCCGCGGATTCCTGGCACATCAACGAGCACTCCAACGTCACCGCGGACGGACCCCCGGTCTATCATTTCAAGACCATGATCCCGATCGCGGGCGCGTTGATCATGCTGCAAGGGCTGGCCGAGATCGTTCGCTGCATCGTCTGCCTGAAGACCGGCGAATGGCCGAGCCGGCTTGCCGACGTCGCAGAAATCGACGTCGTCGAGGAGCAACTCGCGCACTCCGAATTCGTGGACGAGGAATCGCGCAAGCTCGCCATCGAAGGCGCCGCGCGCATCGATGAAATGGCGCGCCAGCGCGGCATGGGCGGGGAAACACAGACATGATGAGCGATCCGGCACTCGGCCTGTTGATGCTGACGCTCATCGTCGTCGTCATCCTGATGGGCTTCCCGACGGCGTTCACGCTGATGGGCCTTGGGATGTTCTTCGGCTTCATCGCGTTCTACGATCCGTCCGAGCTCTGGACCCACAACAAGGTGTTCGAGCTGATGGTCCAGCGCACTTACGGTGCGATGACCAACGACGTGCTGATATCCATCCCGCTGTTCGTGCTGATGGGATATGTGATGGAGCGCGGCGCGCTGGTCGACAAGATGTTCTATTCGATCCAGCTCGCCTTCCGCCGCCTGCCCGCTTCGCTGGCGGTCGCGACCCTGATCGTCTGCACCTTCTGGGGCATCGCCTCGGGCCTGGTCGGCGCGGTCGTGGTGCTGATGGGCGTGATCGCCTTCAACCCGATGCTGCGCGCCGGCTATGACGTCAAGCTCGCCTCCGGCGTCATCACCGCCGGCGGCACGCTCGGCATCCTGATCCCGCCGTCGGTGATGATCATCGTCTATGCCGCGGTCGCCGGACAGTCGGTGGTCAAGCTCTATGCTGCGGCGATGCTGCCGGGCTTCTTCCTCGCCTTCCTCTACCTCGTTTACGTCGTCGGCTGGGCGATGATCAATCCGAAGATCGCCCCGCAGCTGCCGGAGGAGCAGACCCGGGTCAAGGTGCCCGAATGGATCAAGAAGCTGCAGACGATCTATTCGCCCAATCTGTTCATCGCGCTGTCGAAGGCGATGGTCTCGCCCGGGCCGGCTCGGAAGCTCGAGATCGACGGCAAGCCGATGGGCTATGGCGCGATCACCCAGAACTTCCTGGTTTCGCTGGTGCCGTTCCTGCTCACGGCCGGCACGCTCGGCATCGTCTGGTGGTATGTCGTGATCCACCAGCAGGCGGGTGCAGCCGCGGAGGCGGTCGAAGGCCTGCAGCAGCTCGGCGGCGCCGTGTCGACGCCGGAGCCGACGGCGGCCGAGAAGGGGCCGGCCATGCAGTTCTATGTCGGCTTTGCGCTTACGGCGCTGCTGATGGGCGCCTGGAGCCTGCGCTCCTACTTGCGCATGGACGGCGAGCACTTCGAGGTGCTGCGGCTCTTGACGTCGTCGGTGATGCCGCTTGGCATCCTCACCGTGGTCGTGCTCGGGGTGATCCTGTTCGGCATCACGACCGCGACCGAGTCGGCCGGCGTCGGCGCTGCCGGCGCGTTCATCCTGGCGTTCCACGCCCGCACGCTGGACTGGAAGCGCACCAAGGAGGCGGTGTTTCTCACAGCGAAGACCACCGCGATGGTGTGCTGGCTGTTCGTGGGCTCGGCGCTGTTCTCGGCGGTGTTCGCCATCCTCGGCGGCCAGGCGCTGCTCGAGAGCTGGGTGCTCTCGCTCAACATGTCGCCGGTGCAGTTCATGATCCTGTCGCAGGCGATCATCTTCCTGCTCGGCTGGCCGCTGGAATGGACCGAGATCATCATCATCTTCGTGCCGATCTTCCTGCCGATGCTGAAGCATTTTGGCATCGACCCGATCCTGTGGGGCACGCTGGTGTTCGTGAACCTGCAGGCGGCGTTCCTCTCGCCGCCGGTCGCGATGTCGGCGTTCTATCTCAAGGGCGTCGCGCCCAAGCACGTGACGCTGAACCAGATCTTCGCGGGCATGATGCCCTACATGCTGATCGTGATCCTCTGCATGGTCATCATGTATCTGTGGCCCGGCATGACGCTGTGGCTGCCGAATTATCTGTATGGCGGATAGCGGGGGCGAGCGACCTGCCATGGTCGCGCGTGAGCGCTGCGGAGTGAATTCGACTGTCAAAGAGCCTCTCCTCGTCATTGTGAGGAGCGAAGCGACGAAGCAATCCACCTTGCCGCGCGAAGAAAGCTGGATTGCTGCGCTTCGCTCGCAATGACGGAAGGGAGACATACGTCCGCATTGCCGCGGCATCATGTGCCCGGGTTTTGCATCTTCGTTGTCCCTCTGAAATCAGAGGGCGCAGGGAAAGCCGGGCGCCGACTGCGCCCGCAGTCCCGTGTGCGAGAGTAGTGAAGGAAAGCACACGGGTTAAACTACAGGTACAGCCAGGACATCCCGGCTTTCCCCGCGCAATGGCTTTACGGCTTATACGTGCTCTCCCCGGGGAAGCGGCCTTTCTTGCCCCCGTTGTGCGGGAGGAGACCTCCCGCAGGTAGCGCCAGGGTCGCGGCGCCAGGACCACACGATTTCGCCGTACGCAGCTCTCTTTCGTCCGGCGGCAGACCTTGATCCCTCACGGAATCAAGCCGTTACGCCTGAGATTGCCGCGTCCATCGCTCCCCGCGCCCAACGTGCCGTGACGATCATGATACGCCCCTCTCGAAGGGGCGCGGGATGGGCGGAATGTAATTCCGATTTACGTAATTGTCAAGAGGTTTTTCCGAAGAAGAGACAGCGCCCTTTGAGAAAGGGATGCGCTCCACGGCGCCCGGCTTCATTTCCGCAGAATCTTGTCCATCGCTTTTCCGCGCGCCAGCTCATCGACCAGCTTATCCAGGTAGCGAATTTCCCGCATGGTCGGCTCCTTGATCTCCTCCACGCGAACGCCGCAAACCACGCCCTTGATCAGCGCCCGCGAAGGATTGATTCTCGGCGCCTTTGCAAAGAATGTTTCGAAGTCGGTTTGTTTTTCCAGCTGGGCTTCCAGTCCTTTCTGGTCATAGCCAGTCAACCAGGAGATGACCTGATTGACCTCGGCCTTTGTGCGCCCTTTCTTCTCTGCTTTCGCGACGTAAAGCGGATAAACGCTTGCGAAACTCGTTGTGTAGATTCGATGCTTTGCCATGACTGCTCCAGGCCGCCATTAAGGCATGCGTGATCGCAGAGTTTCAAGGTTCCTGCGAACCCGACGCCGGCTCGATCCCTCGCATGCCGCAAAAGCCGCTACCCCAACCGCTGCCTTGCCGCATCGTTCGCTTCCGTCACCACAAGCTGCGTTCCCGCCTGCGCTAGCCCGAACGGCGGCATGCCGCTGTAGATCGCCTCATAGTCGCCGGCATGGATACGGTAGGTCTCGTGCCAGATGCCGACGTCGCCGCGTGTCTCTTTCATGCGGCGGTTGAATTCGACCCAGGCCGGCCAGTGCTGCGAGTCGCGGTCGCGCGCGTAGGCCTCCAGATGATCGAAGCTGCGCCAATACTGCACGATGATGCGGCTGAGACCGGTATGACCGAGGAAACCGTATCTGGCGGGCGCCGCCTCCAGCTCCTTAAGCATCCTGGGCATCGCTCGCGCCACCGGGATCCACTTGTGCAGTTTCCATGGCTTGTTGACGCGCATGCCGATGATGAAGACGACGAAGTCCCCCTCGATGCGGCCGGTGACGCGGCTGGCGACGATGTCGACCATGCGATGCCTCCGTGGCAAGGCCCCCTGCGACAATCTGCCGTGCGCCGGTGGCCGCCGCAAGTGCGGTCTGCGCGCTCCGAACGATTTCGGCGAAATCAAACGGGGAAGCCCCGCCGGCGGTCATGAATCCGATTGATTCACGGCGGGATAGACGACCGTTCCGTCAGGTTGCGCGACGGCGCCTTGAGTAAGGCGGGCAGGCTCCACGCGGCCCTGCCCCATGATGTGGAAAACAGTTTCCCCGCACGCGACCAGATAGTCGGCAACGATACGACGGTGGCAGCGCCACCAAACCGCTTCCGAACACATGATCGCGCACCGTTGCAGATGTCCCCTCTCGCGCAAATGCACGAGGCCCGCGCGAAACGGCGCCGACAACGCATAATCGGCATAGTTATGAAAGCTCTCGTTGGTCCAGAAGCCGTTGATATCAGCAGGCACGCTGCGCGTCTTGCCGCGAAGACCACCGAGATCAGCGATATGCTCATACGAGATGTCAAACGCCGCCAAAGCTTCGGGAAGCGTATTCTTGTTGAACTGCGGATTGGTTCTCGACCGCGGCACCGTTCTGACGTCTGCGACAAGCTCAATATTGGCTGCCCTCAAGGACGCAACGAGTTCCTCGAGGCTTCGGTTGGAATGGCCGATCGTGAAGAACGGAAGCGTCACGCGCTGCCTTCACTACGCATGGTCGAGCGCGCCGCCCTTATGGGCTGCGATATGGTCAGTCTTGTCGCTCTTGATTTCATATTGGGGATCGTCTGGCGAGGCATGGCGCACATGACCCTTGTAGTCGAAATCACTGGTGTGAATGGCGACGATCGTCCCCGAAACCCGACCGGCCTCGGAATTCCATTTGACGCGATCGCCGATCTTGAACTTTCTGGCCATTTCGACGTGTCGTCCTTCGCCCGCCGAAGCTCGGGTAGGGCCGAGTTGCAAAGAGAAAATGAAATCGGCTTCGCTCGGTTCAAACGATTTTTGGACCATCGAGTTCCTGCACATCATTGATCGCGCCATCGCGACGGCGCGTAGCACGCTTGCGGCAGGCGGCTTCAGCGTCGGGACGCAGTCGTCCTCCGGCAAGGCGGGCCCTGGCGGCTCAGTTTTCTTCAGTATCAAAGTATCTTTGTGGAATACTTTGACCGAGGTGAGCTGACCTCACCACGATCATCGAACTAATATATTGATCTTTCGTACGAACTGTACAGTTAGCTGAAGTCGAACCAACGCTTCCCCATCCAAATTAAAGTTAAACGCTAAAGTAATTAATTTGCCCGAATTTTCCGTTCGTCGTTACTCGGAAATTGGCGGGCTGGGCATGAAGGTCGGACGGAGTCTCTCGGTAAGCGGAAAACTCGCAGCGCTCTGTGCGGCATTCCTCATTCCGACAATGGTGCTGGGATACGCCGTCACGGCGGTAGCCTGGGCATCGTTGACCGCGGCCGAACTCGAGATCCGCGGTGTCGAATCGATGCAATTGATCTGGCCTGCGTTCGAAACAATCGCGCGCGGAAAGGATGTCATGCCCGATGCTGCGAAAGCCAGCCTCGAACGGGTGGACGGCAAGAGCGCACTCGGCCTGGATGACGAAATCCGGGCACTAACCAAGTTGAGCTTTTCGCTCGACCTGATGCGAGATGCGGACATCGTGCTGCGGAAGATGACTCTCCGCTCAAATCTGGCCTTCGATCCGCACCCGGAAAACGCATTCCTGGTCCGCCTTGTGGCCGACGATCTTGTCCGATTGGTGAAGGACGTTCGTCGGATGAATTACGGCGGTGCCAAAGACGCGAATTCCGTTGCGTTCGCGCGGCTCGACGAGGCTATCCGCGATCTCCGAACCAGCGTCCAGCCTTCCGGCGACGGCCCCGCGGTGAAGAAGGCGCTGGTCGAGCCGCTAAAGGTGCTGAACCAGCG
>DATEJC010000213.1:0-6407 GCA_035278345.1 Bradyrhizobium sp.
GCCAACCGCAACGCGCGCAAGACCTTTGCCAATGTGCCCTCGCCGTCGCCCGAGTTCGACCGGCTCGAGCCGAACATGGAGAATCGCGGCGCCGATCCGGATCAGCCTTATGCCTGGGGCGACGATTCCATGGACGAGGCGGACCGCTACGCGCAGCAGGCCCCTGCGCAGATGCCGTCGCCGCCGACGCGCTCGCGCATCGGCTCGGCCGGCGAGCGCGAGCCGAAGCGGCCGCGCACAGCAGCGGCATTTCCGTTCAAGAGCGCGATCGCCGTCGGCGTGGTGCTGATCCTGGTCGGCGCCGGCATCCTCTGGGGCAAGTCGCTGGTTGCCACCGTCACCGGCATGCTCAAGTCGCAGCCCCAGGTGGTCGAAGCGCCGAAGGATGCGGGCGCAGCGCCGACCACGCGACCGAAGATTCCGGATCGCGTCGGCCAGCCCTCGACATCGGACAATGTCGCCCCCGTGGCGCAGCGCGTCGTGCTCTATGACGAGGATCCGTCCGATCCCAAGGGCAAGCAGTATGTGGGCTCGGTGATCTGGCGCACCGAACCGGTGAAGGCATCGGGCAACCAGAAGGCCGACGTCACCGTGCGCGCCGACATCGACATTCCCGACCGCAAGTTCAAGATGACGATGTCGTTCCGCCGCAACACCGACACCTCGCTGCCGGCGAGCCACACCGCGGAGCTGACCTTCATCCTGCCGCAGGATTTCTCCGGCGGCGGCGTCGGCAACGTCCCGGGCATCCTGATGAAGTCGAACGAGCAGGCGCGCGGCACACCGCTGTCGGCGCTCGCGGTGAAAGTCACCGACGGCTTCTTCCTGGTGGGCCTGTCCAACGTCGATTCCGAGCGCACGCGCAACCTTCAGCTCATGAAGGAGCGCTCCTGGTTCGACGTGCCGCTGGTCTATACCAACCAGCGCCGCGCCATCATCGCGATCGAAAAGGGCGCCCCCGGCGAGCGCGCTTTCAACGAGGCGTTCGCGGCGTGGGGGGAGTGAGGCTTCCGGCCACCTGAGCGCCCGTGTCAAGCCTGTTGAAGTGCGCAAAACCGTCGTATGACAGTGCCGCCTTGGTTGCTTAAGGGGCTGGCATGAAGCGCTATCTGATCTTCGGGGTCCTTGGTCCGCTTATCGGCGGGTTCATTCTGCTGTTCGTGACGACCTACCAGTCCGGCTACTGGGAGCACACCAACCTCGCCGAGGTCCGGAAGGTCTTCGCCGTCTTTGCCAGGACGCTGCCATACGCCTATCTGTTCGGCATCGTGCCGTCGCTGATGATAGGCGCGATCGACGACATTCTCTATCACATCAGGCGCATCGGCTGGGTGATCCGGATGCTGATCGTGGGCGCGCTGGCGTTTGCGGCGGCGACGCTGCTCTATTCGTCGCGCGGGCCGGACAGCGGCGTGGTGCAGGTTTTCCTCTACGGCACGGTCGGCCTGGTGCCGGGCATGCTGTCGTCGTGGTTGGCGCACAAGTATGCCGACGAGCGGCGGCCGGTGGTGAAGGCGTAAGTGCACCTGTCATTCCGGAGCGATGTGAAGCATCGAACTACGAGGCGCCGTCGCGCCCCGTGGAATCTCGAGGTTCCGGGTTCGCGCTACGCGCCCCGGAACGACGTCTACACATTCTCCTTTTGAATCGCCTCGATCACTCCCGCCGTGACATCCGCCGTGCGGGCCTTGCCGCCGAGATCGGGCGTGTGCAGGCGCGGATCGGCGGTGACGCGCTCGATCGCTTTCATCAGGCGGCTTGCCGCAGCGGGCTCGCCGAGATGCTCCAGCATCATCACCTGTGACCAGAACGTTCCGACCGGGTTGGCGATGCCCTTGCCCATGATGTCGAAGGCCGAGCCGTGGATCGGCTCGAACATCGAGGGGAAGGCCCGCTCCGGATTCAAATTTGCAGTTGGCGCGATGCCGAGCGAGCCGGCGAGCGCGGCGGCAAGATCGGAGAGAATGTCGGCGTGCAGATTGGTCGCCACCACCGTGTCGATCGATTGCGGCTTTGTCACCATGCGCATGGTCATCGCGTCGACCAGCATCTTGTCCCAGGTGACGTCAGGGAATTCCTTCGCCACCGATACCGCGACCTCGTCCCACATCACCATGGCATGGCGCTGCGCGTTGGACTTGGTGACGACGGTGAGCAGCTTGCGCGGGCGCGAGCGGGCGAGCCTGAAAGCAAAGCGCATGATGCGCTCGACGCCGGCGCGGGTGAACATCGCAACGTCGGTGGCGACCTCCAGCGGAGAGCCCTGATGGGCGCGGCCGCCGACACCAGCATACTCGCCTTCCGAATTCTCGCGCACGATCACCCAGTCGAGTTCGCCGCCATTGACGTGGCGCAGCGGCGAGGTGATGCCGGGCAGCACGCGGGTCGGGCGCACATTGGCGTACTGGTCGAAGGGCTGGCAGATCGCCAGCCGCAGGCCCCACAGCGTGATGTGATCGGGGATGTCAGGATGTCCGGCGGAGCCGAACAGGATCGCGTCGTGCTTCCGGATCAGGTCGCGGCCGTTCTCCGGCATCATGCGGCCGTGCTTCTTGTAATACTCGCCGCCCCAGTCGAAGTGATCGACCTTGAAGCCGAAGCCGCCGTCGCGTTTGGCGAGGGCCTGGAGCACCTCGACGCCGGCGCTGATCACTTCGGTGCCGATGCCGTCGCCCGGAATGGCCGCAATGGAGTAAGTCTTCATTGTTGTTCTCGCGTTAGTGGCGTTGATCGAGGTGTCACCTCTCCCCGACGGGGAGAGGTCGATTTGCGAAGCAAATCGGGTGAGGGGGTTCGGGGGCCAATGAGAGACCGCAATCCCTCACCCGGCGCTTCGCGCCGACCTCTCCCGAAGGGAGAGGTGTTTCGCGCTCGCGGACTGGCCAGTCATCCCTAGTTTCCCTTGACGCCGGCGGCCTTGATCACCGCATCCCAGCGTTTCACTTCCGATGTGAGCTGCGATTTCAGCGCATCGGGCGTCGCGAGATTCTGCGCTACCGGCTCGGTGCCGAGATCGGCAAAGCGCTCGATAACCTTCGGGTCCTTCAATGCCGCCTGCAGCGCCGCCACGAGCTTGTCGGTCGCTTCTTTCGGTAGCCCTTTCGGCGCCCACATCGCATGCCATGCGGTGGCTTCGAAGCCGGGAATGGTGGCGCTATCGAGCGTCGGCAGGTCCGGCAGCGAGGAGACTTTAGCCTTCGTGGTGACGGCAAAGCCCTTGATGCGGCCTTCCTTGATCTGGTTGGTGGTGTTGGTGGTCTGGTCGCACATCACGTCGAACTGGCCGCCGAGCAGATCGTTCATCGCCGGTCCCGTGCCGCGATAGCCGACGCCGACCATCGCGACCTTGAGATCCCGCATCAGCACCAGCGTGCAGAGATGCGACGCAGACCCGATGCCGGCGTGGCCATAGGTGACCTTGCCCTGCTGGCCGCGGATCCAGTCGATCAGCTCCTTGACGTCCTTGGCGGCGAGGTCCTTCTTCGACACCAGCGTCATCGGCACATCGGTGATGCGGCCGATGTGGTCGAAATCGCCGACCGGATCGTATTTCAGATTGTCGTAGAGCGCGGGCGCGGTGGCATGTGCAATGTGCCAGATCGCGATGGTGTAGCCGTCGGGCGCGGCCTTGGACACGCGGGTCATGCCGATGACACCACCGGCGCCGCCGATATTTTCCACGATCACGCTCTGGCCGAGCGTCTTGCCCATGGCTTCGCCGATCAGCCGCGCCACCGTGTCGGTCGGCCCGCCCGCCGCCGCCGGCACCACCAGCGTGATCGATTTGTTCGGATACGCCGCTTGCGCACCGGCCGTCTTCGGCAGCATGGCCGCCGCTAACGCAACTGCGCCCGCGGCGAGCGCAAGCTTGATCGAACCCATGGGGCATCTCCCTGAAAAACGTTCTTCTTCGCGCCGCAGTCTATGGCGCGCGGCGGCCGACTACAATTGCCGCCCGATTATACAAATTTATGATATAATGCCTGTAACAGGAAAGGCGTCATGGAACTGCACCAGCTTCGCTGCTTCGTCGCGGTCGCCGAGGAATTGCATTTCGGCAAGGCCGCGCGCCGGCTCGAGATGCTTCCTTCCGCGCTCGGCCGTCAGGTGCGGATGCTGGAGGATGAACTCGGCACGCAGCTGGTGCTGCGCACCACGCGTCACGTCATGCTGTCGCAGGATGGCGCCATGTTCCTCGACCATGCCCGCGCGCTGCTGGCGAAGGCCGACGCGCTCGCCAGCCAGTTCCGCGACCGCGGCCGCAGGCGCTCCCAGGTGCTGCGCATCGGCGCGATCGATACCGCCGCGGCCGGCCTCATTCCCGATCTGCTCTACGATTTCAGAAAACACCATACCGGCGTCACCATTGAACTCGTCGAGGACAAGACCATCCGCCTGTTGCCGAAACTGCTGTCAGGCCGGCTCGACCTTGCCTTCGTCCGTCCGTCGGAAAAGGCCGATGGCAAGATCGACCTGCAAATTCTGTTTCACGAGACGCCGGTCGTCGCCGTGCCTTCGCGGCACAAGCTCGCCTCGCGCAGCCGGCTCTTTGTCGAGACGCTCGCCGGTCAGCCGTTGATCGTGCCCGACCGCCGCTCGCGCCCGCACAGCCATGACCTCACCATGAAACTGTTCGAGCGCGCAGGACTTCGTCCCACCATTTCGCAGATCGCCGAGGAGAAGCAGACCATCGTCAATCTCGTCGCCGCGAAAGTCGGCCTTGCCATCGTTCCGCGCTGGACCTCGCGCCTGAAAGTCGCCGGCGTCCGCTTCGTGCCGCTGGTGGTGAGACAAGCCGAAGATCTGCGCCTCTTGCCGCTCGCAGTCGCGCGCCTCTCGGGCGCGCCCGATCCGCTGTGCGACGCCATGCTCGCCGTGCTGCGTCTGCGCCTGCCGCGTTACGCGGCGGGCGCGTGAAGGCGCGCGGCAGCGTGACGCAACTTGTGCCTCGTAATCGCGTTACCATGTGATGATCATGCAGGACGACGACATTATTACGCCGCGGAAAGCTCGCTCGGGCCGGACCTCTCACGCCGATTTTTCGCGCGCGGAGGCGCGCGGCCCCGTCATCGACCAGGAGGGACGCGAGATCCCGCAGGACAACCTGCGTTCGCAGTTCCAGGGTTTTCACTTCGAGTTCGGCGGGACCACTTTCGCGCCGCTCACCCGCGAGCAGCGGCTGGCGCGGCTGGAGGCGCTGGCAAAACTGCTCGACGTCGCCTTCATCCTGCCGGGCACCAATATCCGCTACGGCATCGATGGGCTGATCGGTTTGATTCCGGTCGTTGGCGACATCATCACCACGGCGATTTCGCTATGGCTGGTGCGCGAGGCGCGCGCGCTCGGCGCGCCGTGGCACATCACGGCGCGGATGCTGGCCAATGTGGCCGTCGACGGTGTGGTGGGGCTGGTGCCGGTGGCGGGCGACGCCTTCGACGTCATGTTCCGCGCCAACGTAAAAAACGTGCGGCTGCTTCGCCGGTGGATGGAGAAGCAGCCGCGGTAACTTCAATGCCCAGGCAGCAACGCTCAGGCGGCGTCCTTCTCGGAGGCCGCCTCGGTCTTGCGCGGACGGCGCGGCAGCGGGAAGGCCTCGCTCTCATAGAGCGAGCGGATGCCGTTCTGGTCGAAACGGGCTTCCTCAACCTGCAGGTAGGCGCCATTCAGCGAATCCGCCGGCAACTCCTCGATCGCGAATTGGACAGCTTCCGCCGCGGTGCCGAAACGGCGATACGCGAAGCCAGCCCGCTTCTTCTTGCGGATGGCGGCAGGAAACAGTTCGGCGGACGTGTTGAAGTTGAACGGACGCAAAGGACGCATGGTCGAGGACCTCTTGATCTTCTTGGCGCTATCTAGCTTGGGGATTTTGGGTGGCGGTAATCCGCAACCGGCGGCGCCATGCCCATCATTTCAGCCACTAATATAGGCTTCTTTGACAGAAATGCGACCCCTATTGCGCTGCAACAGAAGAGATGATGAATCCGTGCATAGCTCGCCCGGAACCTCAAAAATCGATGCTATTTCAGGCGGTTATATGCGCTAAATCTTGTGCAGCAGCTTCAGCACGACCAGCACGACCAGAATGACGCCGATCAGGCCCATGCCCGAATGGCCGTAGCCAAAGCCGTACCCTCCAAAGCGGCCGCTCAGCCCGATCATCAGGGCGACAATGAGAATGACGATCAGGATCGTCGACACCATGGCATTCTCCCGCAAAAAGGCAGCAGGCCGCGAAATCCGGCGTCGCCGCTGATCAAGAAAAGCACATTCTCCGGTGGAAGTTCTAGGCCGATCCCTTGAAGAACGCGCCGAGCAGCTCCGCCGTGCGCTGCGGAGCTACCTCAGGGAAGAAGTGCCCGCCATCGAGGGCTTGCCCGCTGACATTGTCGGCCCATTGTCGCCACAGC
>DATEJC010000214.1:0-2676 GCA_035278345.1 Bradyrhizobium sp.
GGCTGTGACCCGCTGCGGCAGCACGCAGTCTTCGCCGCCCTCAGTGCGGGCGATCGCCACCATCGCAACCGAGCGCGGCAGCTCGTAAAACCTGGGCAGGGGCCATTTTGCGTAGAGCGTGCGCAAGATCGGCTGCTCGCGTGCGACCAGGGCGAACGCCTTGACGAAAATCGCGGCCCATCCCGGCGGGTTCGCCGCCTGCGCGCGGGCTTCCGCCAGCGGCCGGACATTGACGGCGCGGGTCAGCGAAACGAAGGGCACGCGGACCGAGGCGTGCATGAGGTCGGCAACGAGCCGGCGCGGCGTAGAGATGTTTCGGACCGTTCCCCGCATCCTGGCTCAGGTTCCCGCGAAAATGAACAAACACAAATCGGGCGAGCAGGAGGTATCCCGCTCGCCGTCCTGATCTAGCACGAACCGGCCGGCCTGGGGCCAGCCAGATATGGGCTCAGGGCGCCGGTTTGGCCAGCGGCTCGCCCGCCTTGATGACGTAGACGCCGAGCACCTTCGCGGGTTTGTCGCCGATCACCTTGGCGTCATGAATGGTGCCTTCGGGGATCTGGTAGGAATCGCCAGCTTTGAGCTTTTTGGGTGGCTGGCCATCGATCAGGAGCTCGAATTCACCCTCCATCAAATAGCCGGTTTCGGCGCCGGGATGAGTATGACGGCCGACCGCGCCGCCGGGCGGAAGTTCGGCGATGGCGGTAACGGTGTTGTAGCCGGCGGGGAAATCCACCTTCTGCAGCGGGGTGCGCTTGATGCCACCCTGCTGCGCGATGGCAATGCCGGCGAAGGCAACGATGGCGACGGCAAGTCCGAGAATGATTTTCCGTGTCATATTTTGCTCCAGTATGAGTTCCCTATCACATCATCAGCGCTCGATACCTTCAAGGCTGGCCGCGATGCCGCGTTGGAAAATCGACCAGCGAAGCCGAGCACCAGCACGTAGCCCCGCGCGATCATCGCATTGGCCCATGTAATCGTTCATCGCGTGGAATGGCCCCCACAGCCGCTCGCCGTTCGGCGGATAGCGCACGCTACGCACGGCTTTCTCGGCATCGGCGCGGCTGCAGATCATCGGAAAATTGATGCCGAGCGCGCCGAAGATCCATCGGCGCCTTCGCAATCCAAGGCGCTAGCAGCTCACGCCGGAACGCGGCCACCGAAAAACGGCGTCAGCGCGCGGCTCAGCGCATGCGGCCGTCCCGAGGTGAAAATCATCTCGGCGCCGGCGCCGTCGAAGATGTCGCCGGGCTTGCCGATCAGATCGACCACGCGCCGCGCAATGGCAGGCGCCGGATCGATCCAGTCGACCGGCCAGGGCGCCAGCCCTGCCAGCCGCTCCAAGAGCAGCGGATAATGCGTGCAGGCCAGTACCACCGTATCGGTGCGCGCGGATGCGTCATCGGTCTCGCCGACGAAGCAGGGCGCAATCTCGGCTGCGATATCGGCGTCATCAACGGTCTCGCCGCTCAGCGCTGCTTCCGCGAGCGAGGCCAGCTCCGGCGAGCCGACCAGCGTCACTTCGCAGCCCTGCGCGAAATCGCGGATCAGGCCGTGGGTATATTCGCGCTTCACCGTGCCCCGGGTGCCCAGCACCGACACGCGCTTGGTCTTCGAGCTGGCGCAGGCCGGCTTGATCGCCGGCACCGTGCCGACAAAGGGGACGGTGTAGGCGCTGCGCAGATGCGCCATGACCAGCGTGGAGGCGGTGTTGCACGCGATCGTCACGAGGTCCGGCTGGTGCGTCTCGATGAGATCGCCGACCAGCGGCACGACGCGGGCGATGATCTGCTCTTCGCTGTGGTGGCCGTAGGGAAAGAACGCATCGTCGGCGACATAGACATAATGCGCATCCGGCCGTGCAGCGACGATCTCGCGCAGCACGGTCAGGCCGCCGAGACCGGAATCGAAGACGAGAATCGTGGGGGGCGCTGACACGGGGGGACTATAACCCATCCGCGGTTACCGTTCAGTTGCTTTGGTGGGGCCTGGCAGGCCCCGCCAGATCACGCGGCGCCAAAGACCCGCTTGAAGATCGTGTCGACATGCTTGAGGTGATAGCCGAGGTCGAACTGCTCGGCGATCTCGGCATCGCTGAGGTATTTCTTCACGTCGGCGTCCTTCTTCAGCAGCGTCTGGAAATCGCCTTCGCCGCGCCAGACCGGCATGGCATTGCGCTGCACGAACTTGTAGGCGTCCTCGCGACTCGCGCCCTTTTGCGTCAGCGCGATCAGCACGCGCTGCGAATGCACCAGCCCGCCGAGCCTGTCGAGATTCTTCTGCATGTTGGCCGGATACACCAGCAGCTTCTCGACGAGGCCCGCCAGGCGCATCAGCGCGAAGTCGAGCGTTACGGTGGCGTCGGGGCCGATCATGCGCTCGGCGGAGGAATGCGAGATATCGCGCTCGTGCCACAGCGCGACGTTTTCCAGCGCCGGGGTCACATAGGCACGCACCATGCGCGACAGGCCCGTGAGATTTTCCGACAGCACGGGATTGCGCTTGTGCGGCATTGCGGATGAGCCTTTCTGGCCCTCCGAGAAGAACTCTTCGGCTTCCAGCACTTCGGTGCGCTGCAGGTGGCGAATTTCGGTGGCGAGCCGCTCCACCGACGAGGCGATCACGCCGAGCGTTGCAAAATACATCGCGTGCCGGTCGCGCGGGATCACCTGG
>DATEJC010000215.1:0-3797 GCA_035278345.1 Bradyrhizobium sp.
CGCGGCGGCCGCGATCAGCGGCGTTGCGAGACCCGCGATCGCCACCGGCACCGCCAGCGCGTTGTAGCCGACAGCGAGCCAGATATTCTGCTTCATCAGGGCGACGGCCTTGCGCGCGTAGTCGATTGCCGCGACAACGGGCGACAGTTCGTTGCCAAGGAAGACGAGATCGGCGGTGGCCTGGCTCAGATGCGCGGCGCTGACCGGCGACATCGAGACACTGGCGGCGGCCAGCGACGGCGCGTCATTCATGCCGTCACCGACCATCATCACCTTGCGGCCCTTCCGCTTCAGCTCCTCGATGCGGGCGATCTTTCCGGCCGGCGTCACGCCCGCGCGCCACACGGTGACACCCAGCGCCTGCACCGCGTAATGCACCGCCGGCTCGCGGTCGCCCGACAACAGCTCCACGACGATGCCGCGCTGCTTCAGGGCGGCGATGGCGATGGCCGCATCGGGGCGTAACTGCTGGCGCACCGCAAAGACATGGCACTCCGTCCCGCGGCGGAAGGCCACGACCGAGACTTCCGGATCGCGGCTCAGGATTTCATTGGCGAGCCCATCGGCATTGCAGAAGGAGGGGCTGCCGAGCCGCACCTCCACGCCGTTGACGACCGCACGCACGCCCTTGCCGGGCTCCTCGACGGCGCCCGACAACGGTGCTTTTGCCGCTGCGGCGCGCGCGACCGCGGCGGCCACGGGATGGCGGCTTGCCAGCGCGAGCCGGCCGGCAAGGCCGAACACATCGGCCGGGATATTCTGGGCATTCACCACGTCGAGATCGGGCAGCGTCAGCGTGCCGGTCTTGTCGAAAACGATCGTGTCGACATCAGACACGCGCTCGATGGCATCGCCCGAATTGATCAGCACGCCGGCGCGGAACATGGCGCCGGCCACCACCGTCTGCACGGCCGGAATAGCGAGCCCCAGCGCGCAGGGACAGGTGATGATGAGTACTGCAATCGCGGTGACGATGGCATCGTGCCAGCTCGCACCCAGCGCGACCCAGCCGAGCATGGTGAGGAAAGCCGTGACATGCACCACCGGCGCGTAGAGCCGCGAGGCGCGGTCGGCGAGCTGAACATAGCGCGAGCGCGCCTGCAGCGCGTTGTTCAGGAGCCGCGTGATTTCGGCGAGCAGCGTGCCTTCAGCGGCGGCAGTGACCCTCACCCGCAGCGCACCCGACACGTTCATCGTCCCGGCATAGACCGGCGTGCCTCTTTCCGCTGCGACATGGCGGGTCTCGCCGGTGATCAGGCTCTGATCGATCTCGGAACGGCCCTCGATCACCTCGCCGTCGACCGCCGAGCGCTCGCCCGGCCGCAGCAGCACGATGTCGCCGGCGCGGATGCTTGCAGCCGGCACTTCACTAATTTCGTCGGGGCCGATGAATTTCGCCGCGGTCTCCGCCCTCAGCGCGGCGAGATTGCCGGCCACCGCGCGGGTCCGCCGCCGCATGTTCTGGTCAAGATAGCGCCCGGCCAGTAGGAAAGTCAGCAGCATCACGGCGGCGTCGAAATAGGCGTGCTCGGCGTGGTGGATGGTCTCCACCACGCTCATGCCGAGCGCGAGGATGACGCCGATCGAGATCGGCACGTCCATGTTGACCCCGCCGGCGCGCAGCGCACGCCAGGCCGACTGGAAGAACGGTTGACCCGCATAGGCCGCCGCCGGCAGCACGATCAGCGCCGACAACCAGTGGAAGAAGTCGCGCTGCTCGGGCAGCATGTCTGAGACGTTGCCCGACCACACCGGGATCGACAGCATCATCACGTTCATGGCGGCGAAGGCCGCAACGCCCAGACAACGCAGCAGGAAGCGCGACTGCTCGGCCTCGACGATCTCGGCGCGCACCGGCTCGAATGGATAGGCCTTGTAGCCGAGCTCGGCGAGACGATCGATCAGTGCGGCGGGGTCCACCGCGCCCTTCTTCCATTCCACCGCAAGCCGGCGGTCGGTCAGGTTGACACGGGCGCGGGTCACGTCGGGGATCGCGGACAGTCCGCGCTCGATCTTGGCCATGCACCCGGCGCAACTCACGCCTTCGACCGCGAGCTCAAGATGAGCGACGCCTGCATCCAGCTCCTTCACATAATGCGAATAGTCGCGCGTCAGTGCCATGGCTGAATTCCGCTAGTTGAGGATGACGCGATTGCGCGACAAGAAGAGCCGCGCACCCCTCGCCTCGCCCTCGATCACGAGATCCCACTGCCCCGGCAGCACGTCGGCCGCGCTGCCGCGATAGATGCCGATGCCGGATTCGGCGAGCTCGAGGGCGCGATCGATCCGCTTGTCGGTCGGCCGCTCCAGCCGTCCGGAGAATTTCAGGCCGGACAGCGGCGTGCCGTTGGCGTCGCGCGCATCGAGCCGCACGGTCGCCGCACCATCGGCGCGGCGCTCGACATGGGCATCGACCTTCCAGTTGCGGCGGTCCTGGTCGTGCGCGGCGGAGAGCTCGCTCGTGTAGGCGAGGCTGGCGCGATAGGCGCTGTCGACCTCGGTCCCCGGCAGCGTGTCGATGGCGAACTTCATCATCAGCATATTGACGCCGACGACCGTGCCGAAGAAGGCACCGAGATATAACAGGACCATCCGGCCGGTCAGCGGCCGCGGCGCAGGTGTCGGTTTACTCATCGGTTCCTCCCGCCTCAAGGCGCCACAAAATTGTCGGTCGTAACCGCGGTCTCGCCGAGGCCGATATCGGTGATGCGGAACCGCACCGGTATCGACTTCTCGGTGTTTTTCTCGGCCGGCGCCGTCACCAGCACGCGCAGCTCGGTCGTTTGATCGCGGCCAAGCACGATCATGGGCCGGTCCTGCGTCACGGAGTCGACGCCAACGACATGCACCTTCGCGTCGGCGGGTCCGTCAACGTCGATGGCGATGACCCGATCGAAACCGCGCTTGTTCAAGAGGCGCATGGTGTAAGCGTTGCGGATCGAGCCGTCGCTCAGCTTCACGGCCACGGGGTTGCGGTCGTGCAGCACGTTGACGTCGAGCAGCGTGCGCGTCAGCAGCGCATAGAGCATGATGGCGCCGACCACAGCGATCATGCCGCAATAGATGACCGTACGCGGCCGCACGAGCCGGTAAATCTCCTTCTTCCCTTCCATGCGCCGCTTGATGTTGATGTCATTGTCGTAGGCGATCAGCCGCTTCGGACGGCCGATCTTGTCCATCACGGTATCGCAGGCATCGATGCACAGGCCGCACTGGATGCAATCCATCTGCGGGCCGTTGCGGATGTCGATGCCGACAGGGCAGACCGCGACGCATTGATAGCAATCGACGCAATCGCCGACCGGCTGCCCCTTGGCGCGCAGCTCGTTGGACTTCTTCAGCGACGTGCGCTGTTCGCCACGGTCGTAACGATAGGTGACGTTGAGCGCCCATTCGTCGGTGAGCGCGGCCTGGATGCGCGGCCACGGGCACATGTAGACGCAGACCTGCTCGCGCATCCAGCCGGCGAGCACATAGGTGGTCGCAGTCAGGATGCCGATCCAGATGTAGGCGATCATGGGCGCCTGGAAGACAAGCAGATCCTTCACCAGCGTCGGCGCGTCGGCGAAGTACAGCACCCAGGCGCCGCCAGTCCACCAGGCGATCATTAGCCAGAGCCAATGCTTGAGCGCGGTCTCCCCGACGCGCCTCACAGTCCAGCCCGCTTCGTCCTTCTTCATCCGCTCGCGGCGATCTCCCTCGATCAGGCGCTCGACGGCGTAGAACAGGTCCGTCCAGACGGTTTGCGGGCAGAGATAGCCGCACCAGATGCGGCCGCCGATCGAGTTCAGCAGGAA
>DATEJC010000216.1:0-6201 GCA_035278345.1 Bradyrhizobium sp.
GCTGAAGGGCTTCATCATCGACCTCCGCAACAATCCGGGCGGCCTGCTTGAGGAAGCCGTCACCGTCTCCGACGCGTTCCTCGAGCGCGGCGAGATCGTCTCCACCCGCGGCCGCAATGCCGAGGAGACGCAGCGCCGCGCCGCGCATGCCGGCGACCTCACCAAGGGCAAGCAGGTCGTCGTGCTGATCAATGGCGGCTCGGCTTCGGCGTCGGAAATCGTCGCCGGCGCGCTGCAGGATCACAAGCGCGCAACGCTGATCGGCACGCGCTCGTTCGGCAAGGGCTCCGTGCAGACCATCATCCCGCTCGGCTCGGGCAACGGCGCACTGCGTCTCACCACCGCGCGCTACTACACGCCGTCGGGCAAGTCGATCCAGGCCAAGGGCATCGTGCCCGACATCGAGGTGCTGCAGGACGTGCCGGACGAACTGAAGGCGCGCACCGACACCAAGGGCGAGGCTTCGCTGCGCGGCCATCTGAAGAACGACGGCGACGAGAAGACCGGCTCGCAATCCTACGTGCCGCCGGACGCCAAGGACGACAAGGCGCTGCGGACCGCGGCCGACATCCTCCACGGCATCAAGGCCACCGCCACAGGTCCCACGACCAACGACAAGCCCGCCAATAAGGCGGCGAACTGACACCTCCACCAGGGATTTTCGGAAAGGGCGGCCTTCGGGCCGCCCTTTTCATTTTGGAGAAAGTCGTCAGAACGCCACGGATGCCGTGGAACCGCCGTGATCCTGCCCTGCCGTGGTATCTTCCGGCAGTGATTCGGGGAGATTCATGGCTGATGCGGCCGACGATCTGAGCACGCCGCTCGGACAGGAAACTGTGCGCGCGAGGCGTCGGTTCCGCCTGCCGTTCACAGCCATGCAGGCGCTTGCCGTGCTGCTCGGCCTGTTCCTGGTCACCTTTGTCGGCTTTGTCCTGTTCAACGACGATCCCCTCGGCGGAGAGCCGAAGGCGAGGATCGTGCTGCGCCAGCCGGGCCCGGAGGCCGAGAAGGCGGCTGCTGCCGATTCGGCCGGCGAGACCAAAGCAGCCGCGAAACAACCGGCGAATCCCGGCAGCCAGCAGACCGTTACCATCATCGACGGCTCCAGCGGCAAGCGGCAGGATTTTGTGCTCGGTGGCGATGCCGTCAAGGACCGCGGCGAGCAGGCCGCGGTGCCGATGGCCGGGATCGACCAGCGGCTGCTCGAAAAGGGCCGCTACGGCATGATCCCTGTGATGGCCGACGGGCTGAAGCCTTTCACGGTCTATGCGGCCGAGGCTGATCGCGCCAAGGCCGCCAAGATGCCGGTCGTCGCGGTCGTGGTCGGCGGGCTCGGTGTCGGCGCCGCCAAGACGGTCGACGCCATCATGAAGCTCCCGCCGGCGGTGACGCTGGCCTTCACGCCCTATGGCGCCGATCCCACAAAGCTCGCCGAGCGCGCACGGGCGCAGCGGCACGAGATTCTGCTGCAGGTGCCGATGGAGCCGTTCGACTATCCCGACAACGATCCCGGCCCGCAGACGCTACTGTCCTCGCTCGGCGCCGAGCAGAATCTCGACCGGCTGCACTGGCACCTCAGCCGCCTCCAGGGCTATGCGGGCATCGCCAATTTCATGGGCGCGCGCTTCGTCGTGTCTGACAGCATGATGCAGCCGATCGTGCGCGAGGCGGCCAAGCGCGGGCTCGGCTATTTCGACGACGGCTCGGCGCCGCGCAGCGTGGCGGCTTCGCTGGCGGCCGGCCAGGCCATGCCGTTCGCCAAGGCGGACCTCACCATCGATGCGGTCCCGACAACGCTCGAGATCGACCGGGCGCTGGCGAAGCTGGAGACCATCGCGCGGGAACGCGGCACCGCCGTCGGCATCGCCTCGGCGCTGCCGATCTCGATCGAGCGGCTGACCACCTGGAGCAAGGCCCTGGAGGCCCGCGGCATCATGTTGGTGCCATTGACAACCGCGATGCTGAAATCAAAATCAAACTAGGGATGATCCGTACCGGATCAGCCCGGAATCAGCCGGTTCGCCGTATCCGCGGGGCCCGCTGGCCTTGCCTGTCTTGATGTCTGGAGCCCTGACGGAATGGCGCGCTACGAAGACCTGCCCTATCGGACCTGTGTCGGCATGATGCTGCTCAACGGCGATGGGCTCGTCTTCATCGGCCGGCGCGCCGGCGGCGTCGAGCATGTCGACGACAGGCACGTCTGGCAGATGCCGCAGGGCGGCGTCGATCCCGGCGAGGACACCTGGGAAGCGGCCAAGCGGGAGCTTTTTGAGGAAACCAGCGTGCGGTCGGTCGAGAAGCTCGGCGAAGTCGCGGACTGGCTGATCTACGACATCCCGCGCACCGTGGCCGGTCGCGCCTGGAAGGGGCGCTATCGCGGCCAGCGGCAAAAATGGTTCGCCGCGCGCTTTACGGGGGAGGACAGCGAGATCAACGTCGCCAATCCCGGCGACGGCCACAAGGCCGAGTTCGTGACCTGGCGCTGGGAGCCGATGAAAAACCTTCCGCAGCTGATCATCCCGTTCAAGCGGCCCGTCTATGAGCGGGTCGTGAAGGAATTTGCCAGGCTTGCGGGCAAATAGCTTCCGCGGCGGCACCCCATGTCCTCCGAAAAACCCTATCGCCCGAACGTCGGCATCGCGCTCTTCAACGCCGAGGGCCGCGTCCTGATCGGGCGCCGCTTCAAGGACGACGGTCCGGAGATCATCCTGCCGGGTCTCGAGTGGCAGATGCCGCAGGGCGGCATCGATGCGCAAGAGAATCCGCGCGCGGCCGTGATGCGCGAGCTCTGGGAGGAGACGGGTGCAGTCTCCGCCGAATACCTGGCTGAAACGGACTGGATGACTTACGAATTCCCGCCCTATGACGGACCGCCATCGCACCGCCTCGCCAGATTCCGTGGCCAGCGGCAAAAGTGGTTTGCACTGCGCTTCACCGGCAATGAAAGCGAGATCGACCCGCTGACGCCACGCAACGGCCAGCCCACCGAGTTCGACGCCTGGCGCTGGGAGCGACTCGACTGCGTCGCCGATCTCGTGGTGCCGTTCCGCCGCGATGTGTATCGCGCGGTGGCGCAGGTGTTTGCGAAGTTCGCCTGACTCTCTCCATCGTCATGGCCGGGCTTGTCCCGGCCATCCACGTCTTTCTTTCACGCAGCACCAAAGATGTGGATGGCCGGAGCAAGCCCGGGCATGACGGTCAGTGGGAGCCGTGATTAGTTCGGCCCGACCGCGAACGGACCGACGGCGATGACGTGACAGTCGCTGTCGGACTTGACGCAGTTCGCCAGCGCCTGGTTGACCGCGGCCTGCTCGCTGGACGCCTTCAATCCAAGGCCGGGCCGGCCCGCGGCGCCGACCGCGATCGCGTTCCAGCCAGTGGTGGCCTCGGCGAGCTTGTGCGCGACATCGTCACGCGCTTCCGGGACGATCGCCGAATTGCCGTCGGCCTTGAAGAAGCCGGTCACCTTCATGGTCGTGGGAACGGCGACAACAAAGGTATCGTCGACCGCGACGATCATGCAGGGCACGCCGGCGATGCCGCCGCAGGACTCGATGCTCCGGCGCACGGCTTCGTCGAGCGATTCCACGCCGACGGTGATGAAATATTGCCCGCCGGGAGCGAGCGCCAGCGCCTTGGTCTTGCGGCCCGTCACATAGGTGTTTTCCAGCCGCGTCTTTGCGGCATCGCGCGTCAGCGGCACGTTTTCCGCGACGAACGGCCGTTCGATCGCGGGGTCGCGCCGCACCCAGGGCAGCGGCGGCACCGGCGGTCTGCCGTGCAGATAAACCACCGCGTTGCCGACGGCATAGAGCTCGCATTTGCGCGGCGACTGCGCCGAGTCCGCGCGCTTCTGGCACTGCTCGACGGCCGCGCTTTTCGCCGCCTCCGCGCTCGACTGCCCGGTGACGAAGGCGTTAACGCCAGCGACGTTGAGGGCGAACGCCTTGAAGTCACCCGATGGCGCGTATTCGTTGGCGAGCGAAGCGCGCACCCGATCGCTGATGAAGGGGACGAATCCAGCCGCAAACTTCTCGCCCGCAGCGGCTGGCGGCGGCGATATTGGCCGGGGCGGTGGCGGTGCAGGCGACGGAGAAGGCGAAGGCGCGCTGCTGCTCGCCGTCATCGGCCCTTTCGGTGAGGGGCCCATTTCGAGCTTGGTGAAATAGAGAAAGCCGCCGACGCCGATCGCTGCGAGGCTGACCACCGTCACCGCGGCGGGCCACATCCAGTTCGGCGCCGTGGCGACTTTCGCCGGCTTCTTTACCTGCGGCTTGGCATAGCTGCCGTCCTCACGCCGCATCGCCACCATGTAGGCGTGCACGGGGTTCGGGATGTTCTTCACTTCCTGCTCGCCGATATCGGCGAACTGCACCGAAAGCTTGTTGGCGACCTGCTCGTGCACGGCGCGCGACACGCAGATGCCGCCGACTTCGGCAAGGCCTTCGAGGCGCGCTGCGATGTTGACGCCATCCCCCAAGAGATCGCCGTCGCGCTCGACCACGTCGCCGATGGTGATGCCGATGCGGAACGACATCTGCCGGCTCGGCGGATAGGCCATGTTGCGGGTACGCAGGCTTTCCTGGATGTCGATCGCACAGCGCACGGCTTCCACGGCGCTGGGAAATTCCGCAAGCACCGCATCACCGGCGGTGTTGAAGATGCGTCCGCTGCTCTTGGCGATGAAGTCGTCGATCACCAGCCGATAGGACGCGAGCCGCCGCAGCGTCTCCTCTTCATCCTCGGCGACCAGTCGGCTGTAACCGGCAATATCGGCCGCAAAAATCGCCGCGATCTTGCGTTTCATGAAAGGCAGTTCCGGACAACATATATTGCCGCAGAATGCCGCCAGTTGGTGCCATGCGCAACGCCCGATAGCTGGCGCTGCTGGTTGAATTTATTGGATTTTTTTCGACCGGCGGACATTGGCCCGCGAGTGCCCCGGTTCGAAAAACGAGCCGGGGCCTAATGCATCGCCGTGGACTGGAGCTGCTGCTGCACGCTCTTGAAATGGTCGAGCCGCTCGATGGCGTGATCGAGCTCGCCGCCTTCGTGCTCCTTCAAGTTCTCTTCCATCTCCGCGATGGTCTCGGCGAACTTGGCGCGGTCGAGATCCTCGATTGAGGTCGCGACATCGGCGAGCACGGTAAGGCCCTTGTCCGACACTTCGGCAAGACCGCCGAGCACGATGACCTTCTGATGCGCCCCGCCGGTGCTGATGGTCAGGATGCCCGGACGGACCGCGGCGACGACAGGCGCATGGCCGGCGAGCACGCCGAAATCGCCTTCCACGCCGGGAATGTCGACCTGATCCACCTCGCCGGAGAAGGCGAGCTTTTCAGGAGAGACGAGATCGAAGTGGAAGGTGGCCATGGGAAAACCTGCGAATAGCGAGTGGCGAATAGCGAGTGGCGAACCGCGTGAGAGCGGCGAGGACTCTTCGCCACTCCCTATTCGCCATTCGCCTTTTTAGGCTGCCTCAGCGGCGAGCTTCTTGCCCTTCTCGACCGCTTCTTCGATGGTGCCGACCATGTAGAAGGCGGCTTCCGGCAAATGGTCATACTTGCCTTCGCAGAGGCCGCGGAAGCCCTTGATGGTGTCCGCGAGCTCGACGAACTTGCCGGGCGAGCCGGTGAAGACTTCGGCGACGTGGAACGGCTGCGACAGGAAGCGCTCGATCTTGCGGGCGCGCGCCACGGCGAGCTTGTCCTCTTCCGACAGTTCGTCCATGCCGAGAATGGCGATGATGTCCTGCAGTGACTTGTAGCGCTGCAGCACCTGCTGGACCATGCGGGCGGTCTGGTAGTGCTCCTCGCCGACGACGAGCGGCGAGAGCATGCGCGAGGTGGAGTCGAGCGGGTCCACCGCCGGGTAGATGCCCTTTTCCGAGATCGCGCGCGACAGCACGGTGGTGGCGTCCAAGTGAGCGAACGAGGTCGCCGGCGCCGGGTCGGTCAAGTCGTCGGCCGGAACGTAAATGGCCTGCACCGAGGTGATCGAGCCCTTCTGCGTCGTGGTGATGCGCTCCTGCAGCGCGCCCATGTCGGTGGCGAGCGTCGGCTGATAGCCCACCGCCGAGGGAATGCGGCCGAGCAGCGCCGACACTTCCGAGCCGGCTTGCGTGAAGCGGAAGATGTTGTCGACGAAGAACAGCACGTCCTGGCCCTGGTCGCGGAAGTGCTCGGCGACGGTCAGGCCGGT
>DATEJC010000217.1:0-2573 GCA_035278345.1 Bradyrhizobium sp.
CATGGTCGGTGTCAGTTCCTCGTCCTCGGGCGTCAACTGGCGCTCGATCAGATAGAATCTCTTGATGGTCTCGACGCGGGCGAAGTTGACGTTGACCGCCTCGATCTCGCGCTGGATCAGGTCCTGGATCTCGCTGGCGCGGCACAGGCTCGCGTAGTTCGTGAAGGGGATGTTGTGGTCCTGCGCGAACTTTTCGACATTCTCCTGGTCGATCATCACGAGACAGGTGAGATATGGCCGCTTGTCGCCGATCACCACCGCATCCGAGACGTAGGGCGAGAATTTCAGCTGGTTCTCGATCTCAGACGGCGTGACGTTCTTGCCGCCGGAAGTGATGATGATGTCCTTCATTCGGTCGGTGATCTTGACGAAGCCCTCGTTATCCATCGTGCCGACGTCGCCAGTGTGCAGCCAGCCCTTGGCGTCGATGGTCTCGGCGGTCTTCTCGGGCTGGTTCAGATAGCCCATGAACAGGAAGTCGCCCTTGATCAGGATTTCGCCTTCCGGCGATATCATCACCTCGCCCCACGGCACTGTCTTGCCCACCGACCCGAGCTTGATGCGCTCGGTCGGCATCAAGGTGGCGACGCCGCAATTCTCGGTCTGGCCATAGACCTCGCGCATGTCGATGCCGAGCGCCATATACCAGCGGATCAGGTCCGGCGCGATCGGCGCGGCGCCGGTGAAAGCGATGCGGCAGCGGTCGAGGCCGAGCATGCGGCGCATGTTGCGGAACACCAGCCAGTAGGCGAGCTTGTTGGCGATGCGCAATCCAACCGAGGGCGCCTCGCCCTCAAGCCGGCAATCGGTCATGCGGTTGCCGATCACGAGCGCCTTGCCGTACATCCATTTCTGGAAAGATGTCGCATCCTTCAGCGCGATGGTGATGCCGGAATAGAACTTCTCCCACACCCGCGGCACCGCGAGGAAGGCGGTCGGCTGCACCTCGCGCAGATTGTCGGGCACCGTTTCCGGGCTCTCGGCGAAGTTCATCACCGAGCCCAGCGCCATCGAGACGTAGTAGCCGCCGACGCGCTCGGCGACGTGGCACAGCGGCAGGAACACCAGCCGCTCCTCTGCATCCGTCGACGGAAAGAGGTCATTGGCGTGACGCATCTGATGCGTGACGCTGCGGTTGGAATGCATCGCGCCCTTGGGCGGGCCCGTCGTGCCCGACGTGTAGACGAGGATCGCGAGATCGTTGCTGGTGCGGCTGCCGATCATCTCGTCCCACAGTTCGGCACGGCCTTGCTCATGGTTCTGGCCGAGCGCCATGAACTCGGCGAGCGACAGCACCATCGGATCGTTGAAGCCGGACAGGCCTTCCATGTCGAAGACCACGATCTTCTCCAGCGTCGGACAGCGCGAGCGGCAGGTCAGCAGCTTGTCGAGCTGTTCCTCGTCCTCGGCGAACACGACGCGGGTGCGGGAGTCATTGATGAGATACTCAACCTGCGCGGTGGAGTCGGTCGGATAGATGCCGGAGGAGACGCCGCCGGCGCACAGGACGCCCATGTCGGCATAGACCCATTCGGGCACGGCGTTGGACAGGATCGAGGCGACGTCGCCGGGCCGGAAGCCGATCGCGTGCAGCGCGTAGGCGATGTCCTTTGAGATCTGCAGCCATTGCCGCCAGCTGGTCGGCTGCCAGATACCAAACTTCTTCTCGCGGATCGCGGGCTTGTCGCCGCGCTTCTCCACGGCAAGCACGAAGCTCCTTGCGATCGTGTCGGCCACCGTCAGCACTGCCATTCCGGCCATGCCTGTTCCTCCTCGCATAAGGCCTCATCCCGCCTGCCGGCTTGAGCCGGTCTTGGTGCCACGGGATCGGACCGAATCTAGCGTCAAGTCCTTCTTAACGCCACGTTTTCTTCTTCTTCCAGCGTCGCTCGCCCCGCGCCCCCGCTTCCTTGGCGCCGAGGTAAAATTCCTGGATGTCCTGCGAATTCATCAGCCGCTCGCAGGTGTCGTTCATGACGACGCGGCCGATCTCCAGCACATAGCCGTAATGCGCCGTTTCCAGCGCCACTTTGGCGTTCTGCTCGACCAGTAGGATAGAGGTGCCCTGCTCTTCGTTAACGCGCCGGATGATGGTGAATATCTCCTTCACCAGGATCGGCGACAGGCCGAGCGACGGCTCATCCAAAAGTAGCATGGTCGGCCGGTTCATCAGCGCTCGCCCGATCGCCAGCATCTGCTGCTCGCCGCCCGAGAGTTGGCCGGCCGGCTGGCTGAGGCGCTCCTTCAGCCGCGGGAAGTAGCCGTAGACCATGTTGAGGTCCTCGGCGACGGCGTCACGGTCCTTGCGCGGATAGGCCCCCATCATCAGGTTCTCCCGCACCGTCAGGAACGGAAACACTTCCCGCCCTTCCGGCACATGCGAAAGCCCCATGCGCACGATCTTGTCGGCCTCCATGCGCTGGATCGGCTTGCCCATGAACTCGATCGAACCCTTCTGCGGATCGAGGATACCGGAGATGGTCTTCAGCACCGTGGTCTTGCCGGCACCGTTGGCGCCAAGCAGCGTGACGATCTGGCCGCGCGGCACTTCGAGGCTGATGCCCCGGATCGCC
>DATEJC010000218.1:0-16948 GCA_035278345.1 Bradyrhizobium sp.
CCGGATCGGGCGCCTCGCAAGGCGACGGGCCGCAAACCATCGGCGCGCAGCTCGCGCGCGGCGAGAAGGCTGACGTCGTGATCCTCTCGCGCGAGGGCCTCGACGGCCTGATCGCCGCCAACCGCATCGTCACTGGTTCGGGCGTCGATCTGGCGACGGTTGGAATTGGCGTCGCCATCCGGGCAGGGGCCGCGAAACCGAACCTGAGCACGGTCGACGCCATCAAGCAGACACTGCTCAAGGCGAGGGTGGTGGCGATCCCGGCAAGCACCTCCGGCATCTGGCTGATGAAAGAGCTGTTTCCCAAGCTCGGCATTGCCGAGACGATCAATGTCAAGGTGACGCCGCGCGGGTCGGGCGCCACCGCCATGGTCGCCTCGGGCGAGGCGGAGCTCGGGGTTCTGCCGGTCAGCGAGATCATGCACGCCACCGGCGTCGAGCTCGCTGGCGTCTTTCCCTCCGAGATTCAGTTCATCCAGACGTTTTCAGCCGCCGTCGTGGCGGGCTCGGGCGAGGCAGAATCCGCCAAGCGCCTGATCGAGTTTCTCACGTCCGCCCGCGCCGCCGAAGCGATCCGCAACAGTGGATTGGAGCCGCGAGGGCCGAAGAAGTAGCTTAGCCGACCTCGACGACGTTCCAGGTATCGCCCAATCGCGTGAAGCGAAACGGTCTGCCGTGGCCATTCTTGAAGAAGTTTCCGGTCAGCTGCTGCGCCATCGACTGCATCACCGCGTCATGGCAGACGAACAGGATTTCGTCTTGCGGATGCCGGTCGAGCCAGACCGACACGCAGCGCATCGCCCGCGAGGCGCAGTCGGCCCATGGTTCGGAATCCTCAGGGAGCATATCGACCAGCCCCTGCGCGCTGTTCTTGCCATGCTGCATCATCAGTTCGCGAACCGGTCTTCCTTCAAAGCTGCCGAAATCGAGCTCGATCAGCCCCTGATCCAGCGTGACCGATTTCGACGTCACGTTGGCAATGATCTCTGCGGTCTGCACGGCGCGGAGCAGGGGACTGGACACGACGTGCCCGAGCGCAACGCTGCGCAATTTCGCAGCCGCCGCATGCGCCTGCGCGATGCCGTCATCGTTCAGCGGATTGTCGGTGCGGCCCTGGAACAGCCCCTGCCGGTTCCAGTCGGTCGCGCCATGGCGCAGGCAGATGAAAGAGCGCGACGGTGCCGGCATCGCTCACTTCGACTTGCTGGTGAATTTCTTCACGGCAGCACGGAAATCTTCCGTGTGCATGCAGTCGATGATCTTCTCTTCCTCCGCATCGAGCTGCTGCTTCGTCGGCGTGGTCGCGGCCTGATAGAGCAGCGCCTTGGTGGCGCCGATCGCGGCCGGCGGATTGCGTGCCAGGCGCTCGGCGAATTTTTTCGTCTCCGCCTTCAGCTCCGCCGCGGGCACCACCTTGGCCACAAGCCCCCACTCGTAGGCCTGCTGCGCGGTAAAACTGTCCTCGGCCAGAAAAATCTGGAAGGCGCGGCGCACGCCTACCGTGCCCACCATGCCGACCGTGCTGCCGCCATCGGGCGAGACGCCGATCTTGGCATAGGCCGGCGTGAACTTGGCATCTTCAGCTGCAATGCAGAGATCGGTGATGAAGGCGAGCCCCATGCCGGCGCCGGCCGCCGAGCCGTGCACGCTGGAGACCACGATCTTCGGCATCCGCCGCACCGTCTCGATGAAGGCGTGATAATGCTTCAGGAGTTCGCCGACCACGGGCGCGATGGTATCGGCTTCTGCCGCAGCACCGATGGTCTGCAGGTCGCCGCCGGCCGAGAAGGCCCGGCCTTCGCCCTGGATTACCAGCACCTTGACGTCGTCATTGCCCTCGACCTCGGCGCCGAGCTGTTCCAGCCTTTGCGCGATCGCGAGGTTGACCGAGTTGAAGGCGTCAGGCCGGTTCAGCGTGATGGTGGCGATCGGCCCGTCGATCGAAAGCAGCGCAGCGTCAGTGGTTGCAGACATCTGAAAGGGTCCCATGTCGGAAATTCGCCGCGCATTTAAGGCCGGGACGGGGCAGGTGACAATCCCGGCGAAGTCTGCAAGAACCCGTCGCGGGGCAGGGCAAGGGCGCTTGCGGTGCCTCAAGCCGTAATAATCGGCTGGGAGGAGAGGACATGGGTGGTTGCTGTGCCCTTTCGATCGGGCGTGCGTTGAGGCCCGGCCGATGACGGGATCGGTTGTTGTCGCCGGCGCGGGACACGCCGGCTTCCAGCTTGCGATGTCGCTGCGCCAAAACGGCTTTGCCGAACGCATCCTGCTCGTCAATGACGAGGGGCATCTGCCGTATCAGCGCCCGCCGCTGTCGAAGGCGTATCTGAAGGGCACCGGCGGTCCGGAAACCCTGAGCTTCCGGCCGGAGAAATTCTTCCATGACCAGAAGATCGAGCTGATCACCGACCGCGGCGTGTCGATCGACCGTGCCGCGCGCAAGCTGAAGCTCGCCTCCGGCTCTTCGCTCGACTACGGCCACCTCGTGCTCGCGACCGGCGCGCGCAACCGTCTGCTCGATTTGCCCAATGCCAATCTCGAGGACGTGCGTTACCTGCGCACGCTCGACGAGAGCCAGGTGCTGCGTGACCGCATGACCGATCACCGCCACGTGGTGGTGATCGGCGCCGGTTTCATTGGCCTGGAATTCGCCGCCACCACGCGCGCCAAGGGGCTCGAGGTCAACGTGGTCGAACTTGGCGTGCGCGTGATGGCGCGCGCGGTCACCGCGGAAATCTCCGAATTCTCCCAACTGCGCTTCACCGCCGCCGGCGTGCGCATCCATCTCGGCGTGCAGGTCACCAGCATCGAGAGCGACGGCAAGAAGGTCACCGGCGTCAGCCTCAACGACGGCAGGCACATTCCGGCCGATCTGATCGTGGTCGGCGTCGGCGTGTTGCCCAATGTCGAGCTCGCCGCGCAGGCGGGCCTGCCCGTGGCGTCAGGCATCATCGTCAACGATCATCTCCTGACGTCAGATCCCAATATCTCCGCAATCGGCGATTGCGCGCTCTATGCCAGCCATCGCTTCGGCGGCTCCTTGCGGCTGGAGTCGGTGCAGAATGCCACCGACCACGCGCGCTGCGTGGCGGCGCGGCTGACCGGCAAGGATGAAATCTACGATGGAGTGCCGTGGTTCTGGAGCGACCAGGGGCCGGACAAGCTGCAGATGGTGGGCCTTACCACCGGCTATGACCGCGTGGTCGTTCGCGGCAACCGTGAGCAAGGGCAGTTCTCGGCCTTCTGCTACAAGGGCGAAAAACTCCTTGGCATCGAATCCGTCAACCGCGCCGGCGACCACATGTTCGGCCGCCGTCTGCTGGGCGCCGGCGGCTCGATCACGCCGGAGCAGGCCGGGGATGCCGGGTTCGATTTGAAGAGCGCGCTGGGTTAAGCCACGCGGCGACTTCGCCGGTGCGCCTCCAGATGTGCTACACTGTAGCGGCCGTTGCCCCATGGCGTGGCGGCGAGCGGGGGGAGGAAATCATGTCGGGGCTGGACCCGTCACACATCGCGCAAGTCGGATTGGGTTTCTTTGCATCGAAGACGCTGCTTTCAGCCGTCGAGCTCGGACTCTTCACCGTGCTTGCCAGGCAGCCGATGACGGGCAAGGAGATCGCCGCAGCATTGCAACTCCATCCACGCGCCATACCGGATTTCCCGGACGCCCTGGTGGCTCTCAAGCTTCTCCAGCGTGAAGGCGACGGCGTGGAGGCGCGCTACTCGAATACGCCCGAGACTGCCTTCTTTCTCGACCGGAATAGTTCCGGCTACATCGGCGGTATGCTCGAGATGGCGAATGCCCGGCTGTACCGGTTTTGGGCCGACCTTACCGACGCGCTCAAGACGGGAATGCCGCAAAACGAGACCAAGCATTCCGGGGAGCCGATGTTCGCGAAGCTTTACGCGGACCCGGCACGGCTCGAGCAGTTCATGAACGCCATGTCGGGATTTTCGGCTGGAAACTTCAGGGAGTTTTCCCGCAAATTCGACTTCTCGAAGTACAGGACCCTTTGCGATGTCGGCGGCGCGACGGGGCAGCTTTCCTGCATGGTCGCCGAAGCAAATCCGCACATGCACTGCACCAGTTTCGAT
This sequence comes from Bradyrhizobium sp., assembly GCA_035278345.1. Classification (GTDB taxonomy): domain Bacteria; phylum Pseudomonadota; class Alphaproteobacteria; order Rhizobiales; family Xanthobacteraceae; genus Bradyrhizobium. The sequence continues at coordinate 4,096 of DATEJC010000218.1, forward strand.
CTGCCAGAGGTCGTGCCGATCGCCACGCGAAGGATACAGCAGGCAGGGCTGACCGATCGGGTATCGGCCGTCGGCGGCGACTTCTTCGCCGATCCCCTGCCCAGGGCCGATGTCATCACCATGGGGATGATCCTGCACGACTGGAATCTTGAGAAGAAGATGATGCTCATTCGGAAAGCCTACGATGCCTTGCCATCAGGCGGTGCATTGGTGGCGATCGAGGCGCTCATCGACGACGCGAGGCGCGAGAATGTGGCCGGCCTGATGATGTCGCTCAACATGCTGATCGAGTTTGGCGACGCCTTCGACTACACGGGGGCCGATTTTGCGGGCTGGTGTCGTGAGGTCGGATTTCGGGACTTCAAGACCATTCCGCTGACGGGCCCGTCGAGCGCCGCGGTCGCCTATAAGTAAAACTCGTTGCGGTGCTGGTGGATCGGGTGCAGCTAGTCACCCATTGACAACGTCTGCTCCACCTCCGCCGCCGTCGGCATCGACGGCGCCGCGCCCATCCGCTGCACGCAGATCGAGGCAGCGGCATTGGCGTAAGCCAGCGCCTCGCGCATCGCCTTGCCCTGGGCCAGCTGCGCCGCCAGCGCGCCGACGAAGCAATCGCCGGCGCCCGTGGTGTCGACGGCCGTCACGCTGCGGCCGGGCACCAGCATCGCTTCACCGCCGACCAGCGCCAGCACGCCGCGGCGGCCCAGCGTGATGCAGATGGTCCTGTCCTTGCCGCGCAGCGGTCGCGCGGCTTCGATGAAATAATTGGGCTCGTCGTTTTCGCTCAGCTCTGCACCGGTGAGCACGCCAAGCTCGGTCTCGTTGAGTACGAGGATGTCAACGAGGCCAAGCAACTCAGGCCCAACGGCACGCGCCGGCGCTGGATTGAGAATCGTCTTCGCGCCTGCCGCGCGGGCGCGCTGGAAGAACGCCGTGGTCGCGGGCAGGGGAATTTCGAACTGGCTGACGGCGACATCGTCCTTGGCGAGCGATGCAGCGGCAACGTCAGCGGCGCTGACCAGCGCGTTCGCGCCCGGAATGACGACGATCGTGTTGTCCGATTTCGCGACCGTGATGATCGCCGTGCCGGAGTGAGCGTCTTCGGTGTCCTTTACCAGGCCCAGATCGATCGACTGCGCCGCGAGGAACGTGCGCAAGTCACGGCCGAACGCATCCTCGCCCAGCCGCCCGATCAGCGTCGTCAGCACGCCCTGCTTGGCCGCCGATACCGCCTGGTTCGCGCCCTTGCCGCCGGGGAAGTACAGCACTTCCTTGCCCGCAACGGTTTCGCCGATCCTGGGATGGCGCTCCGCCGTCGCCACCACGTCCATATTGATGCTGCCAGCAACGAATACCCGCCCCATGCCGTCTCCCGCGCGGCGTCATTCGGCCGCAGCGACCTGAAACTCCCGTTTCACGGCGTCGATATCGGCAGGCGTCGGCAGTCCCGCTTCGTTGCCGAGCTTCTGGATTTTATAGGTCGAGGCGGCGCGCGCAAACTCGAAATGGTGCTCCCAGTTCTTTTCCGGGTGCGCAAGATAGGAATAGACATAGGCGCCGTGGAAAACGTCTCCGGCGCCGTTGGTGTCGATCACGCGGTGACGCGGGATCGGCAGCGCGGGCAGGCGCTTCACCGCGCCCTTCTCGTCGTACCAGAGCAGGCCGTGCTCGCCCATGGTGACGCCGCCGATGCGGCAGCCGCGGCTCTTCAGGTAAGGCAGCATGGCATCCGGCGTCATGTCCATCTGCTCGCACAAACGTTCGGCGACGATGGCGACGTCGATGAATTCCAGCAGCTCATGCGTGTTGCTGCGCAATCCGCCGCCGTCGAGCGAGGTCAGGATGCCCTGTTCGCGGCACAGCTTTGCATAGTGGATCGCCGCGTCCGGCTGGTGGCCGTCGACATGCAGCACGCGGCATCCCCCAAGATTCAGGATCGGGAAGGGATGGATGTGATGGTCGTCGCGACAGCGTACGATGGCGCGCTTGCCTTCCTTCGGCATGATGAAAGAGAGCGAGGATGTTTTGACTTTGCGCCCATGCAGCGAGATGCCGTACTTCGTCGCCATGTCCTGAAACATCCGCCCGAGCCAGTCATTGGCGATGGTGGCGATCAGGTCCGGCTCGATGCCGAGCTTGGCGCAGCAGAAGGCCGCCGTCACCGCATTGCCGCCGAACGACACGGCGTAATCGGAGGCAACGTGCTTCTCATCGCCAACGGGCATGTGGTCGGTGATGAAGGTGACGTCGATATAGGTTTGTCCGATGAAGAGAGCCTGCATGCGTCTTCCATGGGCTGAGGGTGGGTCCCGCCCGGCGCCAATACACTAGCACCGCTTATGGGAGATGATCGCCGAAAAAAATCGCATCCTGCTTCCTTTGTGTCTTGAGATGGGGATGCGGGCAGACTACGACCATCCCAAGGCATCGCCAGAATGCCTAACGTCCGGCAGCGGGTTTTGGTTTCACGCCGGCAAGGGAGGCGACGATGACGGTCTATTCCGGCCCTGTATTCGAGATGGCGGTCAACCAGTTCAACGTCATCGCCAATCATCTCGACATTCCTATGGACGAGCGCGACCGCATCCTGATGCCCAAGCGCGCCATCACGGTGTCCTGCCCGATCCACCGCGACGACGGCACGGTCGCAGTATTCGAAGGCTATCGCGTGCAGCATCACCTCACCATGGGCCCGACCAAGGGCGGCACGCGCTTTGCGCCATCGGTCGACATCGGCGAGGTCGGGGCGCTCGCGATCTGGATGAGCTGGAAATGCGCGCTGGCGGGGCTGCCTTACGGCGGCGCCAAGGGCGGCGTGAATGTCGATCTCTCAAAGCTGAGCAAGCGCGAGCTGGAGGCGCTGTCGCGCCGCTACATGCAGGAGATGATTCCCTTTGTCGGCCCGCACACCGACGTGATGGCGCCTGATATGGGCACCAATGAGCAGGTGATGGCCTGGTTCATGGACACCTACTCCATGTATCAGGGCCAGACCGTCACCGAGATCGTCACCGGCAAGCCGGTTTCGTCCGGCGGCACGCTCGGCCGCCGCGAGGCCACGGGCCGCGGCGTTGCGCATCTCGCCAAGCGTGTGATGAAGGAATTGAACATCGGTCCGCACAAGGCCAGCGCGGTTGTGCAGGGCTTTGGCAATGTCGGCTCCTACGCGGCGCTCGAGCTGCATCATTACGGGCTGAAGATCACGGCGGTGAGCGACCACACCGGCGCGCTTTATGATGACAAGGGTCTCGATATTCCCGCCCTGATGCGCCACGCGTCCACGCATGGCAGCATCGCCGGCTTCTCCAACCAGCTCGCCTTCGATCCCGCGCAGGTGCTGACGCTGCCCTGCACCGTGCTGGTGCCGGCCGCGATGGAGCGCGTGATCGACGCCAAGACGGCAGAGAACCTGAAATGCCGCATCCTCGCCGAGGGCGCCAACGGCCCGACCACGCCGGAAGCCGACCTCGTGCTCGACAAGCGGCGCGACGAGGTCTTCGTGATCCCCGACATCCTCTGCAATTCCGGTGGCGTCGTGGTTAGCTATTTCGAATGGGTGCAGGACCTGCAGCAATTGTTCTGGGAAGAGGAGGAGGTGACGCGGCGCGAGTATCAGCTGCTCGACCGCGCCTTCGACCAGATGCTGCTGCGCGCCAACACCGACAAGATCCCGCATCGCACGGCCGCGATGGCGATCGGCGTGGAGAAGGTGCGCGCCGCCAAGAATACGCGAGGCCTGTTTCCGTGATCATTGCGCTCGACCACGTCGTCATCGTCACATCGGATATCGAAGCAGGCAGCTCCGCCTATCAGACGCTGCTCGCCTGCGCCCCGTCCTGGCGCTACGCCGGCGACGGCGTTGCACGCGCGCTGTTCACGCTCGACAACATGACGGTGGAATTGGTGGCGCCGGACGGCGCGGGCGAAGGCGCGAGCCGCATCCGCGCCGTACTGGCCGAGCAGGGCGAGGGGCTCGCCAGCCTGTGCTTTCGCACCCCCGACATTGCGAAGATGCACCGCCGTCTCGACCGGCTGACCCTCAAGCCCGAACCGGTTGCCGAAGTCGAGAGCCGCGATGAGACGAGCGGCGCAAAGATGTCGTGGAAGCGGACGCGCGCCGCGACCGACAGGGCCCACGGCGTGCGGCTGTTCTTTCTCGAACTCGCCAACGAGCGTCCGCGCTCCGCGAGCACGGCGGAGGCGCCGATCACCGCGATGGATCACGTCGTTGTTGCAACAACGGATCCCGAACGCGCCGCCGCGCTTTACGGCGCGCGGCTTGGTCTCGACATGGCGCTCGACCGCTCGCACCCCGAATGGGGTCGGCTGATGTTCTTCCGCTGCGGCGACCTCATCGTCGAGGTGGCGCACCGCCCCGGCAGCGAAGCCACATCAGGACCGGACAGATTGCACGGCATCAGCTGGCGCGTCGCCAATATCGATGCGACCCGCGAGCGCCTTGCGGCCTCTGGTCTCGACGTCTCCGAGGTGCGCATCGGCCGCCGGCCCGGCACGCGCGTGATGACGGTGAAGAGCGGCACCTGCGGCGTGCCGACGCTATTGATCGAGAAGACATCAAAGCCGAACTGAGGAGTGTCAGATGAAGGCCTACGTGGTAGCGACAGAGACGGCTCACGATGAGGCAATGTTTGCGGAGTATCGCAAACGGGTTCCTGCAACGGTAGAGGCATTCGGAGGACGGTTTGTCGCGCGCGGCGGCGAGCTCACGGTGCTCGAGGGCGAGTGGCTGCATTCGCGCACCGTGATGATCGAGTTTCCGTCGCGAGAGGCTGCCGAAGGCTGGTATAAGTCCGCAGACTATCAGAAAATAATTGACTTAAGACTTAAGAGTACAAGCGGGAATGTCGTTATCCTCGACGGCGTCTAACGAAGGATGCCAACGGTTCTGCCGCAGCGCACGATTTCGCAAACCGCGAAAGCCGTGTTACACGTCGCCCATCCGGCATCACCGAGCGATACAGTTGGCCAAGAAAAAGCGAGTTTTGCGATGGCAGCGCGACCCCGAGGGGATGCGGCTGCGCATCCTCGAAGCCGCCAAGCATGAATTCTCCGCCCACGGGCTTGCGGGGGCGCGGGTTGACCGCATCGCCGTCAAGGCCGGCGCCAACAAGCGCATGCTCTATTATCACGTCGGCAACAAGGAGGACCTCTATCTCGCGGTCCTCGAAGGCACCTATGAGAAAATCCGCGCCGAGGAGCGCGAGCTCGATCTCGAACATCTCGATCCGCCGCAGGCGATCGAGCGGCTGATCGATTTCACCTGGAACTATTTTATCAAGAACCCCGAATTTCTCTCGATGCTTCAGACCGAGAACCTGGCGAAAGCAAAACACCTGAAACGCTCGACCAAGGTGAAATCGATGCATTCGCCCTTCGTGGAGATGATCCGCGATGTGGTGCAGCGCGGGGTGGCGAGTGGCGATTTCCGCGTCGCGGTCGATCCGGTGCAGCTTTATATTTCCATTGCCGCACTTAGCTTCTTCTATCTCTCCAACAGCGCGACGCTGAGCGTCATTTTCGGCCGCGATCTCCTCGGCAAGGAGGCGCGGGACGAGCGGCTGCAGCACATGGTTGCCCTGGTGCTGGCGGCGCTGACCGGCAAGTCCATGCCATCCTTTGCCAGGGAAAAGGCGGCAAAGGTCCGTTCCCCCGCACATCATACCGCCTGACCGCCCAGACTCTCGGGCGAAAGCGCGGCATTTCGCGGCAATTTGCCCGACGAAGCGGGCTGGACAGTAATTATCCAACGGGTTAATTTGTCGCCGAAAATCACGTGCAAAACGGGGAGTGAGACGTGGCCGAGCCCGAGGGCCCAAATGTCGTGACCAGGCTGCTGAATGCAGCGTGGGTCCGCCCGTTCCTGTTCCTGATCTTCATCGTCGTGCTCTGGGATGTGACCATCCGGGTGTTCCAGATTCCGGCCTATCAGATCCCGTCACCAGGCGACGTCGTCGCCGTCCTGAAGACCGAATGGCCGGAACTGCTGCGGCAGTCCTGGCCGACCACCTATGCCACCATCTGCGGCTTCCTGCTGTCGGCGCTGTTCGGCATTCCCGTCGCCATGCTGATCGCGGGCTCGAAGACGGTGGAAAGCTATGTCTATCCGCTCTTGGTGTTCTCGCAGTCGGTGCCGAAGATCGCGATCGCGCCTTTGTTCGTGGTCTGGTTCGGCTTCGGCATCATCCCGAAGGTGATCTCGGCCTTTTTGCTCGGCTTCTTCCCCGTCGTGGTTTCGGCGGTGCAAGGTTTCAAGTCTGTCGACCCCGACATGGTCGATCTCGCCCGCGCCATGCAGGGCAGCCGCTTCGCCGTGTTCCGCGCGGTGAACCTCCCGCATGCGATGCCGGCGATCTTTGCCGGCTTGAAGGTTTCCGTGACGCTCGCCGTGGTCGGCGCCGTCGTCGGCGAGTTCGTCGGCTCCAATTCCGGCATCGGCTATGTGATGCAGCGCTCGATCGGAACTTTTGACCTGCCGACGATGTTCGCAGCCCTGGTGATCCTCGCGCTACTCGGCGTCATCCTGTTCTGGGTCGTCGACCGCATCGAGCGCCTCGTCATTCCCTGGCACGTCAGCCAGCGTGAAATCATTTTCGCTTCGTAACAAAAGCGGCAGCCAAGCCGCTTAGGCACCAACCGGGAGAGAGCACATGAAGAAATGGATTTTGGCGGCCGCGGCAACGCTGGCCTTCACCGCGCAGGCGGCAGCGGCCGACAAGGTCGTGCTGATGCTGAACTGGTACGTCTATGGCGAGCACGCGCCGTTCTATTACGGCAAGGCCAAGGGCATTTACGCCGCCGAAGGGATCGACCTCGAGATTCAGGAAGGCCGCGGCTCGGCAGCAACCACGCAGGCCGTGGCGGCGAAGACCGCCAATTTCGGCTATGTCGACGTGCCCACCATGATGCGCGCCGCGATCAAGGGCGCGCCCGTGATCTCCACCGGCGTTCTGCTGCAGTTGAGCCCGATGTCGGCGATGGGCTTTGTCGAGAAGAACATCAAAAAGCCCGAAGATATCAAGGGCAAGACGGTCGCGATCACGCCGGCCGATTCCATGACCCAGATCTGGCCGCTGTTCCTGAAGAAGACCGGTCTGAAGGAAAGCGATTTCCAGACAGTTGCGGGCGATGCGCAGACCAAGCTCAACGCCGTCATCAACGGCCAGGCCGATCTCCTGCTCGGCTATGTCATGGACCAGTCGATGAAGATCAAGGACGCCACCGGCAAGGACGTCTATCCGATCAAGTTCGCCGACTACGGCATCAACCTGGTTTCGTCCGGCATCATCGCCAACACCGACTACGTCAAGGCCAACGCCGATCTCGTCAAGCGCTTCATGTCGGCAACGACGAAGGCGGTGGAAGCCGCCGAGAAGGAGCCAAAGGCCGCGGCGCAGTCGATCCTCGATGCCAACCCGAAGGGCGGCAAGATCGAGACGCTGACGCAAGGTTTCGAACTGACCATCCCGCTGTACCGGACTGCGGAAACCAAGGGCAAGCGGCCGTTCCAGGTCACCGACGCCAACATGAACGACACCGTGGCGACACTGGTCGAATATGGCGGTCTCGATGCCAAGGCCAAGGAAAACCCCAAGGCGTTCTACACCAACGACTATCTGCCGAAGTGATGAAAGCCGTGACGAAATCGGCGGCCGATCAGGCAGGCGCGCATCTGCGCCTGGTATCGGACCGCGCCGCAAGCAGTGGCGCGTCGGGGATCACACTCTCCGGCGTGTCGAAGACCTACAAGGCGCGCGACGGCGATGTGCCGTCGCTGCGGCCGCTCGACTTCCACATCAATGATGGCGAGTTCTTTGTCGTGGTCGGCCCGTCCGGCTGCGGCAAGTCCACGCTGCTCAAGATGATCTCCGGCCTGCTGGCGCCGACCACGGGCGAAATCCTGGTCGAGGGCGAGCCGGTGACGAAGCCCCATGGCAATGTCGGCATCGTGTTCCAGAACGCGCTGCTGCTGCCCTGGCGCAACATCCTCTCCAACGTGATGCTGCCGATCGACATGAAGCGGCTGCCGCGCGACAAATTCCTGCCGCGCGCGAAAGAGCTTCTGAAACTGGTCGGCCTCGAAGGTTTCGAGAAAAAGCTGCCCTGGCAGCTTTCCGGCGGCATGCAGCAGCGCGCCTCGATCTGCCGGGCGCTGGTGCATGATCCCAAGATCATGCTGATGGACGAGCCGTTCGGCGCGCTCGACGCCATGACGCGCGAGAAGATGAATGTCGAGCTGATGCGCATCCAGCGCGAGACCGGCAAGACGGTGCTTCTGATCACGCATTCGATTCCCGAAGCCGTGTTCCTCGCCGACCGTGTGCTCGTGATGACCGAGCGGCCCGGCGCGATCGCGGCGATCTACGACGTGCCCCTGCCGCGCCCACGCTCGCTGGACGCAATGGCTGATCCGGTTTTCACCGAACTGGTGCAGCGCATCCGCAAACACTTCTTCACCCAGAGCTCGCTGGACTAACGCATGTCGGATCTTGTTCACACTGGCGCGGCGTCGGTGATCCACCTCTCCCCGATGGGGAGAGGTGAAGACGGCTGAGGCCCGCCAATGGCTCCGCGCCTCGCCATACGCGACATCGCCTTCTTCGAGCGGCCCGTGCAGTTCGCGCGGCCGTTCCGCTTCGGCGCCGTCGTCATCAATGCGACGCCGCAGGCCTTTGTGCTGGTCGAGGTCGAGGTGGAGGGCAAGGGCAGGGCGGTCGGCGCCTCCGCCGAATTCCTGGTGCCGAAGTGGTTCGACAAGCGGCCGCACTTGACGCCGGAACAGACGGTCGAGGAACTGCGTTGCTCGCTGCTGATCGCGCGCGAGCTCTATCTCGAACAGCGCAATTTCGACACCGCTTTCGGTTTGCATGCCGCTGTTATCGCGCGGCAGGTCAAGCATTGCGCCAAGGAGGGCATTCCGCCGCTCGCTGCCGCCTACGGGCCGGCCGAGATCGACAAGGCGATACTCGATGCGCTCTTGCGCGCGACCAACACCAATTTCTTCGACGGCATGGCGCAAAACATCGCCGGGATCGATGCGCGGCTGTCGCGCGACCTTGCCGATAGCGACATCGAAAAATTCCTTAGCGGTCGCAAGCGGCTGGAGCGCGTCGCCATCCGCCACACCGTAGGCCTCGATGATGCAATCGAAGGCGAGGGCGGCGTCGCTGACCCCGTGGAAAACGCCGGCGCGCGCTACTTCAAGCTCAAGCTCAACGGCGATCCCGCCCATGACGCCGGCCGCCTGATCCGCATCGGCAGGGAACTTGCAAAGCTGTCATACGACTACAGGATCACGCTGGACGCCAACGAGCAGTACGCGGACCTCAACGCATTCGCGTCACTGGTCGACCGCCTCGACCGCGACAGCGCGCTGAAGCCGATCGCCACAAAGCTGTTGTACATCGAGCAGCCGATGCCGCGCGACATCACCCGAGAAACGCCGCTCGGCGCGCTGGCCAAACGCGATTTCATCGTCGACGAGGCCGACGATTCCTACGACGCCTTCCCGGCCGCGCGGGCGCTCGGCTATCGCGGCATCTCCTCTAAATCCTGCAAGGGCGTCTACAAGTCCATCGTCAACGCCACGCGCGCGGCGAAGTGGAGTTCGGACGGCGCGAAGCATTTCATCGCCGGCGAGGACCTCACCTGCCAGGCGGGCCTTGCCGTGCAGCAGGATCTGGCGCTCGGCGCGCTGATCGGCGTCACGCATGCCGAGCGCAACGGCCACCACTATGTCGACGGTTTTGCCGATACGCCCGCCACTGAGGCGGAGCGCTTCCTCGCAGGCCATCCCGATCTCTACGAACGGCGCGGCGGCAAAGTGCGGCTCGCCATCCATGACGGCGATCTTCTTACGGGATCGCTCACGACAGCCGGTTTTGCCAGCGCCGTGCATCCGGACTGGCCCACCATCGCGCCGTTGGCACGGCCAAAAACAATTCTCAAGGAGCAGACTGCATGACGACCAAACGCCTCGGCCTGATCATGAACGGCGTCACGGGCCGCATGGGTCTGAATCAGCATCTGATCCGCTCCATCGTTGCGATCCGCGACCAGGGCGGCGTCACGCTGTCGAACGGCGAGCGCGTGATGCCCGATCCGATTCTGGTCGGTCGCGATGCCGAGAAGGTTGCCGCGCTGGCGAAGCGATACGGCATTGTCCGCCACACCACCGATCTCGACAAGGCGCTGGCCGACAAGAACGACGAAATCTTCTTCGACGCCGCTACCACGCAGGCGCGCCCGTCGCTGCTGACCAAGGCGATCAACGCCGGCAAGCATGTCTATTGCGAGAAGCCGATCGCGACCAATCTCGAGGAAGCCGTCGGCGTCGTGAAGCTCGCCAATTCAAAGGGCGTCAAGCACGGCACCGTGCAGGACAAGCTGTTTCTGCCGGGCCTGAAGAAGCTCGCCTTCCTGCGCGACTCCGGCTTCTTCGGCCGCATGCTCTCGGTGCGCGGCGAGTTCGGCTATTGGGTGTTCGAGGGCGGTTGGCAGGAAGCGCAGCGCCCGTCCTGGAATTACCGCGCCGAGGACGGCGGCGGCATCATCCTCGATATGGTCTGCCACTGGCGTTACGTGCTCGATAATCTCTTCGGCGAGGTCGAGAGCGTCACCTGCCTCGGCACGACCGACATTCCCGAGCGTTTTGACGAGAAGGGCAGGAAGTACAAGGCGACCGCGGACGATTCCGCCTACGCTACCTTCCGCCTCAAGGGCGGCGTGATCGCCCATATCAACATGAGCTGGGTGACGCGCGTCTATCGCGACGACCTCGTTACCTTCCAGGTCGACGGCACGCTCGGCTCGGCGGTCGCCGGTCTTTCCGACTGCGTGATCCAGGCCCGCCAGGCGACCCCGCGGCCGGTGTGGAATCCCGACGAAAAGCGCCTGCACGATTTCTATGCCGACTGGCAGAAGCTCCCGGACAACGCCGTCTACGACAACGGCTTCAAGGAGCAGTGGGAAATGTTCATCCGCCACGTCTGCGAGGACGCGCCGTACAAATACACGCTGCTCGAAGGCGCCAAGGGCGTGCAGCTCGCCGAATGCGCGCTGCAGAGCTGGAAAGAGCGGCGCTGGGTCGACGTCGCCCCGATAAAGATCTGAGGAGGTTTTGTCATGAACAAGCCCGTCCTGCCGATGTCTTCGCTGTCGTTGAAACTGCCGACGGCCGACCGGAGAATCGAGAACTACCGCCTCGCGGCCTCGCGCGCCTTCCCCGCAAAGCTGCAAGGCTCGCTCAACCGCGTCGCTTTCTCCGCGGCGCATGTCGTCGCCGATCCCCTGGCGGATAATGATCCGTGGCTGACGGCCGCGATCGACTGGGACCGTACCATCGCCTTTCGCGAGCACGTCTGGGACCTCGGCCTTGGCGTGGCGGAGGCCATGGACACCGCACAGCGCGGCATGGGGCTGGATTGGCCGACATCGCTGCAACTGATCCAGCGCTCGGTGCGCGCCGCGAGCGCGCGGGGTGCGCTGGTGTTCTCCGGCGCCGGCACCGATCACCTCGCCGTCGAAGACGCCAGGACCGTCGATGACGTGATCCGCGCCTACGAAGAGCAGATTGCGGCGGTGGAGAAGGCCGGCGGCCGTATCATCCTGATGGCCTCGCGCGCGCTCGCGAAAATCGGCCGCAGCGCCGACGACTACGCCAAGGTCTACAACCGCGTGCTTTCGCAAGTGAAGGAGCCCGTGATCATCCACTGGCTCGGCGACATGTTCGATCCGGCGCTGGCGGGTTACTGGGGCACCGCCGATCTCGACAAGGCGATGGACACCGCGGTCGCCATCATCAACGCCAACGCGGCGAAGGTCGATGGCGTGAAAGTCTCGCTGCTCGACAAGCAGCGCGAGATCGACATGCGCCGCCGCCTCGACAAATCCGTCAAGATGTACACCGGTGACGACTTCAACTACGCCGAACTGATCGCCGGCGACGCGCAGGGATTCTCCCACGCGCTGCTCGGCATCTTCGATGCGATTGCGCCCGCGGCGTCCTACGCGCTGTCGCGCCTCGCAGCCGGCGACGAGGCCGGCTTCCACGACGTGCTCGGCCCGACCGTGCCGCTGTCGCGTCATATCTTCCGCAGCCCCACGCGTTTCTACAAGACCGGCGTCGTGTTCATGGCCTGGCTCAACGGCCACCAGGACCACTTCACCATGGTCGGCGGGCAGGAGAGTGCGCGCTCGACGCTTCACCTCGCCGAACTGTTCCGCCTCGCCGACAAGGCCGGGCTGCTCGCCAACCCTGAGCTCGCAACGCGGCGCATGAGGGCGTTTCTGGCCACGCGCGGCATCGAGGCCTGATGCGCGACTTCTCGGGCGATCATCGCTGGCTGTCGCTGAACACGGCGACGGTCCGCAAGCAGGGCGATCTCGTGCAAATCATCGACGCCTGCGCGCGCTATGGCATCCGCGCCATCGATCCCTGGCGCGACCAGGTCGCCGCCGTCGGCCTCGACCGCGCCGCGCGCGCCGTGCGCGATGCCGGCCTCGACCTGTCGGGCTATTGCCGTGGCGGCATGTTTGTCTCCGACGCAGCGCGCCGCATCGACGTGCGCGACGACAATCGCCGCGCGGTGGACGAGGCCAAGGCGCTGGGCGCGCCGTGCGTCGTGCTTGTCGTCGGCGGCCTGCCGCAGTTCTCGCGGCCGGGCAGCGCGCCGTCAAGGGACATCGCCGCGGCATGGAGCCAGGTGCACGAGGCCATCGCCGAGATGCTCGAATACGCGCGCGCCGCCAACATGCCGCTCGCCATCGAGCCGCTGCATCCCGCCTACGCCGCCGACCGCGCCTGCGTGAACACGACGCGGCAGGCGCTCGACCT